>JBBSDI010000148.1:0-8654 GCA_038249585.1 Lysobacterales bacterium
GAGACCAAAACCAGGACCAGGTAGTCGACGATCAGTGCCAGCGCCCGCTTCCAGAACCCGGCCGGACGTCGCTCGCCTGCGGCATGGGATTGCGCAACAGGGGCACGGGATACCGCTGCAGGCCGCGCGACCGCGACCGCCGCTGGTGCTGCTAGTGCTGCCGCCGCCGGCGCTTGACCCGCAGGCCGCGCTGCCGGAGCCACTCCGGGAACCTGCCCCAGCGGCATCCAGCCCGGCGCACCCTCGTACCAGGCCAGGTCGGTCACCACGATATTGCCGCTGGCCAGGTACTGACGCACCTCGTCGAGCGAATACGGCCCGAAGTTCTGGCCGTCGCGATTGATATGGATCTGCATGAAGCCCCCGGCGATCCGGCGCGCCCCGCGCCGCGGCTGTCAGTCTATGCGAATCGGATGCGGCGCATCACGCCTTGCCGCGGGTCAGCGGCAGATCGGCACCCGACCACGCCTGCATGCCGCCGTCGAGCCAATAGACCTTGGAAAACCCGGCCTTTGACAGTCGCTCGCACGCACCGGTGGAGGTCTGGCCGGTCTTGCACACCAGCGCGACCGGCAGGTCCCGGACCTTGGCAAGATCCTTCTGCTCCGGATCGAACTGGCTCATCGGCACGTGTTTGGCGCCGATGATATGGCCGGCCTGGTAGTCGGCGATCGCGGAGACATCCACCACCAGCGCGTTGTCGCGATTGATCAACTGGGTCAGCTGTCCGGGACTGATCGCCTTGTACTTGCGGGTCAGGCGGCCGACTTCTCCGGCCACCAACATCACCAGCAGGACGACGAATACCGCCACCAGGATGAGATTGCCCTGCACGAAATCGGGCAGGCGTTGCAGAAACTGGTCCATGGGGCGATCCGGGCAAAGGGTCGCACATTATCCGCGTACCGCGGCGATCGCGCCATGCGCAGCATGATCCGGCCGCTGCCGGCAGCGATCAGCCAACCGCTTCAGGCGTTGCCTGGCCTGGCTCGATGAGCGTTCGCGCAGCCACCAACGCGTGCGCGAAATCCGGCACCTCGGCGGCGATCGCGGGATGGCCCAAGGTCAGCATCTGCTCGAGCACGGCGCGCGGCTGCGCCTGCAGTCCGGACACGATCACCCGGATGCCCAGTTTGTGCGCACGGTCGAGGAATCCTGCCAACGCCGCGACACCCGAGGCATCCACCAGCGGTACCAGTCGCATGCGCAGGATGAACACCTTGGGCGGGCTGAAGAACTGGTCGAGCAGCTCGTCGAGCCGATTGGCGACGGCGAAGAACAGCGGACCGGATACCCGGAAGGCTTCCACGCCAGGCGGCAACTGCGCGCGCATCGCCGGCCGCGTGGGAACACTGACGTCCTCGTCAACGGCGTCGGCGTCGGCATCCACATGCTGGTCCACCGCCACCACCTCGGCCATGCGATGCATGAACAGGAACGCGGCCATCACCACACCGACCTCGATCGCGATCGTCAGGTCGAAAGCGACCGTCAGCACGAAGGTAACCCACAGCACCACGCGATCGCCGATCGGCCCGCGCATCAGGTGCCGGATCGATTCGATCTCGGCCATGTTCCAGGCCACGATCAGCAGCACACCGGCCAATGCGGCCAGCGGCACGTACGCCATGGCTGGTGCCAGCAGCAGCATGAAGCCGAGAATGAACAGCGCGTGCAGCATGCCGGCCACGGGTGTGCGGCCGCCAGCGCGGATGTTGGTCGCCGTGCGCGCGATCGCGCCGGTCGCCGGCAGCCCGCCGAACAGCGCCGATGCGCAGTTGGCCACGCCCTGCGCGACCAGCTCGCAGTTCGAACGATGGCGCCCACCGGTCATGCCATCGGCCACCACTGCCGAAAGCAGCGACTCGACCGCGGCGAGGAACGCAATGGTGAAGGCGCTCGGCAGCAGCTCGAGGGTGCGCTCGAAGGGAATGTGCGGAAAGGCGAACACCGGCAAGTCGGCAGGAATGCCCTGCGGAAAGCGCTGCGCGAGCGTCTCGACCGGGATGCCGGACACCGCCACGAATACGCTCGCACCCACTACCGCGACCAGCATCGACGGTGAGGTCGGCTTCCAGCGTCGCATCAGCACGATCACCACGATGCATCCAGCCGCGACCGCTGGTGCCCAGGCGTTGAAGCTCGGCAGGCTCGACCACAGCGCCTGCCAGCGCGCGAAGAACTCCGCCGGCACCTTGTCCAGCCCCAGTCCCAGCAGGTCCTTGACCTGCGAGCTGAAAATGCTCACCGCGATGCCGGCGGTAAAGCCGGTGATGACCGGCTTGGGCATGTACTTCATCAGCGTGCCCAGGCGCAGCACGCCCGCGCCGATCAGCAGCAATCCGGCCAGCAGCGTGCACAGCATCAACCCGCCATAGCCGAAGCGTTCGATCACCACGAACACTACCGGAATGAACGCAGCGGTTGGCCCGCCGATCTGCACTCGCGAGCCACCGAGGAAAGAGATCAGGAATCCGGCGATGATCGCCGTGTGCAGGCCTTTTTCCGGCGTGGTGCCGCTGGCGATCGCCAGCGCCATCGCCAGCGGCAGCGCGACGATCGCTACCGTGAGCCCGGCGAGCAGATCGGCGCGAAAGTCGCCCCAGCGGTAGCCATGCACGAGCACGGTGTACAGCTTGGGGACATACCTCTGCCACGGTGGTGCAGGGCTGCGGGCGTGCATCATGCGCTGCTGCGGGGAGTGTTCAATGTACTCCCGCAGTGGTCTGCCGCGATTGATCGCGGTCAACCCGGGTCGGCCCCAGCGCAGTGCGATGACGACATCGGTCGATGTGCTCGCCCCGGCAATGGCCTCGTGCAGCGCGCGCTCCCCATGCTGCGGTGCCGCACGTGTGGCTGCGGGGTCGGGTTAGGCTAGGCCATCTGGGCTACGGTCATTTTCCTTGGCACTGCGCGCACTCAGCGGTCTCGACGCGGGCTTTCTGTACATCGAGACCCCGGAGCAGCCCATGCACGTGGGTAGCCTGACCATCTACGACCCGCCGGCCGATCTGGTCGGAAGTTTCGTCGCCCATGTGCGCGAGCATCTGCGCTCGCGCCTGCATCTGGCGCCGCTGTTGCACCAGCGCCTGGAGCTCATGCCGCTGGAGCTGGGCCACCCGGTGTGGGTCGAAGCGGGCGATGTGGATCTGGACTGGCATGTGCGCGGACAGCACCTGAAGCGTCCCGGCGCGATGCAGCATCTGGAAGCGGTGGTAGCCGAGCTGCATGCGCAGGCGCTCGATCGCAGCCGCCCGCTGTGGCAGTTCACCGTGATCGAGGGTCTCGCTGGCGGCAAGGTGGCGCTGTACTCGAAGGTCCACCACGCCGCACTCGACGGCGCGGCCGGCGTGCAATTGGCGCATGCGATCATGGACCTGGGCCCGGTGCCGCGCGAGGTGCCCGCGCCGCACCTGGGGCGCGCGTATGCGCCGGGCCGGCGCAAGCTGCTCGGCGCGCTGTTCAGCAATTCGATCGCGCAGTACGCAAAGCTGGCGCGCTCGATGCCCGATGCGGTCCGCGCGGTGGCCGACAGCGCACGCGGCTTGAAGGACAAGCTCGGGCATCTGGGCCAGTTGCGCGAGCAGCTGCTGGCACCGAAGACGCGCTTCAACACGCAGATCAGCGCGCGCCGCGCGTTCGCCACCCTGTCGCTGCCGCTGGAGCAGATCAAGGCGGTGGGCGCTGCCTGCTCAGCGACGGTCAACGACGTTCTTCTGGCAACCGTATCGGGTGCGTTGGTGCGCTACCTGCGGCGGCACAAGGACCTGCCGAAGCGCTCGCTGGTGGCCGCCGTGCCGTTCTCGCTGCGCACGGAAGGCGATGCGCGGATGAGCAACCAGGTGACCATGTTGCCGGCCAGCCTCGTTACCGATGCACGCGATCCCGGCACGCGGCTTGCTGCGATCCACGCTGGCATGGCCCGCCTGAAATCGACCACCGCGAATTTCCGCCAGCTGATCCCCACCGATTTTCCATCGCTGGGTGCGCCGTGGCTGTTCGGCGGCCTGACCCAGCTGTTCCAGCGCACGCGGCTTGCCGATCGCCTGCCGCTGCCGGCGAATCTGGTGGTGTCCAACGTGCCCGGACCACCGGTGCCGCTGTATCTGGCCGGCGCGCGCATGGTCGGCTATTACCCGGTGTCGATCGTGGTGCACGGACTGGCGCTGAACATCACCGTGCACAGCTACGACGGCCGGATGGATTTCGGCATCGTGGCGTGTGCTCAGACCATGCCGGATCTGCCCGACTTCATCGACGACCTGCGCGAGGCCTTCGACGAGCTGCGCGATGCGGCCGCCGATGCGCTCTCCCCGCGCCGCGCTGCGGCCAAGTCCAACCCCAAAGCCAACCCCAAAGCCAAGCCCAAGCCCAAACCCAAGCCCAAGCCCAAGCCCAAGCCCAAGCCCAAGCCCAAGCCAGCCGGCACCGCCGGCGCCACGCGCAAGCCGGCGCGCAAGGCGGCAACCGCCAAGCCCGCGCCGCGTGCGCGCCGTCCGGCCAAGGCGACGCGTCGATGAGCGCGCGCCGCGCGCCACACCGCCCGGTCCTCAATCGCGCCTACGAGGCGCATGAGGAGCTGCGCGCACCCGGTTGGGCCAAGCTGATGCTGGAGGCGCGTGCGCCGGCCGAGTTTACCGCCGGCCTGTTGAGCCTGCTGTTCACCGGCCAGATGCCGCGCGGCGATGGCCAACCGGTGGTGGTGTTTCCGGGGCTTGCCGCATCGGATACCTCGACGTTGCTGCTGCGCCGGTTCATGCGCCGGCTGGGCTACCCCGGCTACGGCTGGGCGCAGGGCTTCAACGCCGGTCCACGCCACGGCGTGGTGGCCGGATGTCGCGAGCGCCTGCTGGAGATCGCCGACAAGTACGGACGCAAGGTGTCGCTGGTGGGCTGGAGCCTTGGCGGCGTGTATGCGCGCGAAGTCGCCAAACTGCATCCAGACCTGGTGCGCCAGGTCATCACCCTCGGCACGCCCTTCGCCGGGCCGCCGAAGGCGACCAATGCCTACGCGCTGTTCCGCATGCTATCGGGCCACCGCGTGGACGATGCGCGCCTGCTCGCGCATCTGCGCGAACCGCCGCCGGTGCCGTTCACCTCGATCTACTCGCGCTCGGATGGGGTGGTGCATTGGCAGTGCAGCGTGCAGCGCCACGGCCGCCGCTACGAAAACATCGAGATCAACGCCAGCCACTTCGGCATCGGCTTCAATCCAATGGCGCTGTATGCGGTGGCCGACCGCCTCGCGCAGGCCGAAGGTCGCTGGCGGCCGTTCTCGCGTCGCGGCCTGCATGGCGTATTCTTCGGCCAGCCACAGGCCGATTGAGTACCGCGCGCCACGCGCGCTCCGGCCGGCGCTCCGCCTATCGGGAAGACCATCCGCGATGCCGCAGGCCCAGCTTCGGGGCATCACCATCGACTACGAGATCAGCGGACCGCCAGACGGCGAACCGCTGCTGTTGATCATGGGCCTGGGGATGCAGCGCGTGGCCTGGCCGCAGGGTCTGATCGAGCAGCTCGTGGAGCGCGGATTTCGCGTGATCACCTTCGACAACCGCGATGTCGGCTTGTCGGCCCGATACGATCATGCCGGGGTGCCCAGCATGGTCAGGATCGCCGCGCTGCGCCTGATCGGCGCCCGCGCCGCACTGCCCTATACGCTATCCGATATTGCCGACGACGCGGCCGCGCTGCTCGATCATCTTAGCGTAGCGAGCACGCATGTGGCCGGCATCTCGATGGGCGGGATGATCGCGCAGCATCTGGCCGCGCGACACCCGCAGCGGGTGCGCAGCCTGACCTTGCTCGCCACCACCAGCGGTCGGCTCGGCCTGCCGTTGCCGCGCGCGAAGGTGTTGCGGGTCGCGCGTAGCCGTCCGCTCGGCGCGCACACCCCCGAGCAGGCGGCCGACTATGCGGTGCGCCTGTTCACCGCGATCGGCAGTCCGCGCTATCCGACCGCACCGGCCATCCTGCACGCGCAGGCGTTGGCGGCAGCGCGGCGCGCGCCGGCCGGCGCCGGGGTGTTGCGCCAGTTCGCCGCGGTGCTTGCCGATGGCGATCGCGGGCCGCTGCTGCGCCAGTTGCGCATGCCCGCCCAGGTGCTGCACGGCGACGCCGACCCGATGCTGCCGATCGCGCACGGCCACGAGCTGGCGCGCCGGCTGCCCGGCGCGCGCTTTGCCCGCCTCGAAGGCTGGGGCCACGACCTGCCAGCCCCGCTGTGGCCGGTGTTCACCGCGCACATCGAGGCGCTGGCGCAGCAGCGACCGACCTGATCGGCCGCATCGAGGCGTGAGCGCAAGCCTGTTCGATCGGCGCCAAGTCTGCGACAGTCGCAGGCAGGGCGCGCACGCTGGCGAGAGGACAAGGCATGGGTGTCGGTCGTTTGCTGTTTCGCTGCGTGCTGCTGGTGGCGATCCCGATCGCGTTGGCGGTGCTGGTGGTCAAGTGGCGGGTAGCGGTCACGCTGGACGGCTGGATCGAACAGGTGCAGCCCTTCGCGCAGATCAGCCGTGGCAGCAGCTTCGTCGGTCTCGACGGCACGATCGGCGTCGATCGGCTCGCGATTACCGCCAACCAGACCGGCATCGGCACGGTGCGAGCGAACCGGGTGACCCTGCATACCCCCGGTTTGTGGTGGCTGCTGCGCAACGGCGTGCTCGGCGGCGACGAGCCGCCGCAGCAGTTCGGGGTCAGCATCGACGGTCTCGATACCAGTCTGCTGGAAGTCGGCCGCGATCAGCCGACGCTGGTCGGTGAACTCAGCGGTGCGCCTTTCGACCATGCCGGCTGTCAGGACGACGCATTCGTCGAGGGCGAATTGCTCGCCCTGGGTGTACCGCGCGCAGCGCCGCGCATCTACGCGCGCTATGCGATCGGCAGCGACGGCGCGATGCGCGTCTATAGCGGGATCGAACGTGCGGGTTCTGCCACCTCCGATATCACCCTGCTGGTGCGTCTGGCAGGATCGGCCACGCCCACGGCCGCAGCCCTGATGGGGGCGAGCTTCGAGGGCGTCAAGCTGTCGTTGCGCGACGACGGATTTGTTGTCGCGCGCAACCGCGCTTGCGCCGAGCGCCTGCAGATCAGCCAAGCCGACTTCATCGTTGCCCACGTAGCGATGGCGCAGCGCATGGCGCGCGCGCTCGGCGTAGCCCCGGATCCGGTGTGGTGGGACGAGTACGCGCGCTTCGCCAGTACCGGCGGCAGCCTCGATCTGATCGGCACCCCGCAGCGCCCGCTGCCGATGATGGCGCTGCAGAACGCGTTCGGGCCCAGTGGCCTGGTGTTCAACTGGCAGGTCAGCCGCGACGGCGGCAGCGCGCGGCGCACCGAGATCGCCAGCATCGCGCCGCAGCCGCTGGATGGCGGCAAGCCGCGCACTCTGGCAGCGCAAGTGCAGGCCGAAATGGATGCCGAACGCGCGCTGCGCGCGGGCGCGGCCAGCGTCGCTGCAGTGCCACCGACGGTGGCACCCGACAGCGCCGCCGGCAGCGAGCCGGCAGCCGTGCCCGCTGCAACCGTACCCGCAGTGCCGATCAAGATCGGCGCATGGACCACGATCGACTACGCCAGCCTCGCCGAACGCAGCGGCAGCACGCTGCAGGTCGAAACCGTCAACGGCAGCCGCCGCGAGGGCGTTCTGGAGCAATGGAACCCGGCTGGCATGGTGCTGCGTCTGGGTCCGAACGAGGGCGGGATTGCGCTGTCGCTGGCGCCGCGCGATCTGCGCAGCATGCGCATCCGCGAGCCATAGCCGACGCACCATGCCAGCGCGCGCTTGCGCGGGCACGGCGCACCGTAGCGCTCAGCCGAGTTTCTTCAACCAGCGCAGCAGCGGCGCTAAATCGTCCTGGTGGCTACGCACGCTCTCCGAGCCGTAGTCGAAGATGCTCTTGCCCAGCCCGCTGAGCACCGCGTAGCCGGTCGAATCGCGCAGCTGTGCCACGACCGGGAACGGCAGGTCCTTCATCGCCAGCAAGTGCTCCTGCGAATTGCTGGTCCACGGCTTGAGGCGATTGGCCACCACCGCCACCGGAATCTTGCCGCGCTTGATCCGCGGCAGCTGCGCGATCTCGGCCAGGAACGCCGCACTGGCCTCCAGATCGAACACCGACGGCAGTACCGGCACCACCAGCGCATCGACATCTTCGAGCAGCTCGTCGACCTCGGCGGCGCGAATGCCGGCGGCGGTATCGACGATCACTCGCTGGGTGTCGGTCGGCAGCTTGCTGGCCCAGCCGCGTCGCGCGCCTTCGATGCCGAGCACGCCGGGCACGCTGTCGGGTCGTCGCTGGCACCAGTGGAAGCTCGAACCCTGGCGATCGGCATCGATGATCGCGGTGTTCTTGCCCGCCTGCGCATAGTGCGCCGCGAGATTGGTCGACACGGTCGATTTGCCGCAGCCACCCTTCGAACTGGCCACCAGGATCTTGAGCATGCGCACTCCCCCATTTGGACCGGATCGCTCCGGCGCACCCCCGTGCTGGCGGGTCTTGTCGAAAGGCTACACCGATCAACCAGTTGGAGCCAAACCTGCCGGGAATCGCTGACCAGGTCCCGAATGCCCCGTTGGCCCGTCGGGTGGTTGCGACAAGGCGGTCGACGCAGGGCTTGGTGGTTCGAGTGCCAAGGCGAACCGATGCGGGCGC
>JBBSDI010000149.1:0-8637 GCA_038249585.1 Lysobacterales bacterium
ACGCAGGCCTACATCGAGCACAATCTGGTCGATCACAATGCCGCGCAGGGATTCAGCATGCAGCTGGAGCTGCCGCTGGCGATAGCGTCCGACGAACGCATCCAGCTGTCGATGCTGGCGATCGATTTCAACACGCCAGACAGCCTGGGCGAGCAGTTCCGCCTTAGCGTGCAGCGCGCGCCAGGCAGGTCCAGCGGCGCTCTGGTGTTGTCGCGGGTGGGTTCCGGCGCCATGGAGATCGGGCGCCTGCCGCTGGCCGCAGGTACGCACCAGGTGCAGCTGAGCTGGCCGACCGACGCCCAATCGGAGCTTCCATTCGCGGTCAGCGTAGGCGGCGTCTCGCTCAGCGCCGCACTCGCTGCGTACAGCCGTCCACTTGCGCTCCGGGTCGGCTACCTGGGCGTTGACGCACCCGGCGCCAGCAACCGTCAGATCTGGCTGAGCAAGCCGAACTTCCGCGCCGACTAGGCCACCCCAGGTCAACGGCTCGATCACGGCGTCACCCGCCGTGATCGATTCATGGGCCGGATTGCGAGTAGTACTTCAGGGGCCTTGTTCCGCTGCGGCATGCCGCGGAAGACGACGCACGATGGTGCGCCGCGACCCCGCGTGCTTGCCAAGGGTGGAGTCTGATCGGATATGAGCGTGCCAACCGTTCCCTCGCGCGCGGGAAACCGCATCGAGACCGCACGCAACGCCGGGGTCTGCATACCGAGCCTGCTGGGTCCGTTGCGCGCAAACTGGCCGCTGTTGCGCGCGAGCTTGCCGCCAGCCGACTGGGCGCGGCCACTGCGCGACTGGGTGTGCTGGGCCACCGCTGCAGACTTCATCCATAGCGGCTGGCAATTGCCGGGCTCGTCGCGGGACGCGGAGCTGCCCGATTGGACGCGCCCCACCTCTGGCGCGCGCCTGCTGCGCGAGCTGGCTACGGAAAGCGCGATCGGCAGCTGGACGCCAGGCCGCCTGCGCCGGCTGCATACCCAACTCGCCCCGACCGTGCCCTCGGTGCTGCGCGAGCGCAGCGCGTGGTTCGGTGGCGCCGGCGCGGAGACGCCATTACGGCTTGCGCCGACCCCGGAAATGCTGCCCGCGCTGCTCGACGACCTGTGCGAGTTCATCGATTGGAGCGCGCCGGAGCCGCTCGCGCAGGCGGCCCTGGTACATGCCCAACTGCTCACCATCCATCCGTTTGCCGACGGCAACCGCCGGCTGGCGCGGGTGGTAGCGGCGGCGGTTGCGGTGCGCGGCGGAATTCCCGCCGAGGCGATGTTCCCGGTATTCGCGATGGATCGCCGCCACGCCGCCACCTACGCCGAGCCGCCGCCGGGCGATCGTGCGGCGATCACCGCGCTGGTCGAGGCGTGGCACGACGCCTACCGCCGCGGCATTGCATTCGCGGGCGTGCTCGACGCCGCGCTCGTACAAATCAGCAACCGCCTGGCCGACCGCCTTGGCGGCGATGTGCGCGCACAACGCCTGCTGGAGATCGCCAGCGCGCGTCCCGTGCTCGATAGCTACCTGCTGCGCACCCTTGCAGGGGCCGGTGATGAGGCGCTCGCGCTCAACTGGCAGGCTTTGCGTGATGAGGGCTGGGCACCCGTCGGCGCCGAGACAGGTGCCAAGCACGGCCTTGCCGGCACCCGCTTCTGGCAACGTGCGTCCGCACTGTGGGCGCTGGCAGCCAACGCCGCACCCTTTGCGGGCGCCGCAGTCCGATCGCTCGACGACATACTCGCACTGCATGCACCTGCGGACGTGAATCACGCGGACTGAACGTCGCGCAACGCATGGCGCTGCTGAGGCGCGATGCACAGTCGCGATCCGGCGCGGTGCATCCGGGTTAGAATCCTGCTCCCGCGTGGTGTCCGAAGCGCGCAGCTGGAACTCTCCGCGTGGCGTCGAATCTTGCCGCCGAGCCGCCGCAGACCGCGGGCTCGGCAATGGACCGCATCACCGCCCACTACGCAGCCGATGAGGCCGCGCTGGTGCGCGAGCTGGCCGCGCGCGCGTCGTTGGCGCCCGCCGAGCGCGATCTGGTGCTCAGCCGCGCCACCGAACTGGTGGCCCGCGTGCGTGCCAAGGCCGGCCAGCAGAGCGCGGTCGAGTCGCTGATGCGCGAGTACGACCTGTCGAGCGAAGAAGGCGTGCTGTTGATGTGCGTGGCCGAGGCCTTGCTGCGCATTCCCGACAGCGAGACCGCCGACAAGTTGATCGCCGACAAACTGGGCGAGGCGAACTGGAACGCGCACCTGGGCAACTCCGATTCGCTGTTCGTCAACGCATCCACCTGGGGCCTGATGCTGACCGGCAAGCTGATTTCGCTCGGCGGCGAGACGCAGCGCAATCCGTGGGCCGCGTTCAAGCGCCTGATCGCGCGCTCCGGCGAGCCGGTGGTGCGCCTGGGCGTGCGCCAGGCGATGCGCATCATGGGCCATCAGTTCGTGATGGGTCGCAGCATCGGCGAGGCCCTGGATCGCTCGCTGGACAATCACGGGCGTGCCTACCGCCATTCGTTCGACATGCTCGGCGAAGCGGCGCTGACGCGGGCCGATGCCGAACGCTATTTCGTGGCCTACCATGACGCGATCCGGGCGATCGGCGCGCGCGGTCCGTATGCCGACATGAGCGCAGCACCGTCGATTTCGGTCAAGCTGTCGGCGCTGCATCCACGCTATGAATTCACGCAGCGTGCGCGGGTACTCTCGGAGCTCACGCCCAAGGTGCTGGCGCTGGCGAAACTGGCCAAGAGCGTCGGCATCCCGATGACCGTGGATGCCGAAGAGGCCGATCGACTGGAACTGTCGCTGGAGCTGCTGGCCGAGGTCTTCGCGCATCCGGCCCTGCATGGCTGGGATGGTTTCGGCCTCGCCGTGCAGGCGTACCAGAAGCGTGCGCTGCCGCTGATCGACTGGCTGGCCGAGCAGGCCGCACGCAGCGGCCGCCGATGGTACGTGCGCCTGGTCAAGGGCGCCTACTGGGATTCCGAGATCAAGCGCGCGCAGGTCGACGGCCATGTCGATTACCCGGTGTTCACCCGCAAGGCCAATACCGATGTGTCGTATCTGGCCTGCGCGCAGCGGATGTTCGCGCACGGCGCGAAGTTCTACCCGCAGTTCGCCACCCACAACGCCCACACCATCGCCGCGATTCAGCACATGGCAGGCGGCCAGCCGTTCGAGTTCCAGCGCCTGCACGGCATGGGCGGCGATTTGTATGCCGAGGTGATCGGCGCGGGCAGCGGCAAGGCGCCCTGCCGCGTGTACGCGCCGGTCGGCTCGCACGAGGACCTGCTGCCGTATCTGGTACGCCGCCTGCTCGAAAACGGCGCCAATACCAGCTTCGTCAACCGCATCGTCGACGAAGCGACGCCGATCCAGCAGCTGGTCGCCGACCCGGTCGAGCTGGTTCGCGGCTTCGATTCGATTGGGCATCCGCGCATTCCACTGCCGCAGGCACTGTTCGGCGAACAAAGGAAAAACTCGATGGGCGCCAATCTGGCCAACGCGCAGGAACTGTCCACCCTGACCGCTGCGATCGCGGCCGCCAGCGGTCCGTGGAAGGCCGAGCCGCTGGTGCCGGGCTGGCGATCCAGCGCGGCCGCAGTGGCGGTCACCGATCCTGCCGATCGCCGTCGCGTGGTCGGCCATTGGCAGAGTGCGGACGCCGCAGCGGTGGATGCCGCACTCAGCACTGCAGTTGCAGCACAACCCGACTGGGATCGCCTGCCTGCCGCATCGCGCGCGAAAATGCTCGAGCATGCGGCGGACCTGATGGAACAGCGGCGTGCGGAACTGATCGCCTTGTGCGTGCGCGAGGCCGGCAAGACGCTGCCTGATGGGGTGGCCGAAGTGCGCGAGGCGGTGGATTTCCTGCGCTACTACGCAGCACAGGGCCGGCGCATGTTTGCAGCGCCCGAGAACCTGCCGGGCCCGACCGGCGAATCCAACCAGCTGTTCCTGCACGGGCGCGGCGTGTTCGTGGCGATCAGCCCATGGAATTTTCCGCTGGCGATCTTCATCGGCCAGGTCGCGGCCGCGCTGATGGCCGGCAATGCGGTGCTCGCCAAGCCCGCAGAGCAGACCAGCCTGATCGGCCATGCGGCGGTAAAGCTGCTGCATGAGGCCGGCATCCCGCCTGCCGTGCTGCAGTTCCTGCCCGGCGATGGCGCGGTGGTGGGCGCGGCACTGACCCGCGACCCGCGGGTCGCCGGCGTGGTGTTCACCGGCTCGACCGACACCGCGCGCATCATCAATCGCACGCTGGCAGCGCGCGATGCCGCGCTCGCCACCCTGATCGCCGAGACCGGCGGCCAGAACGCGATCATCGCCGATTCGTCGGCGCTGCCCGAGCAGCTGGTCAAGGACGCGATGGCGAGTGCCTTCACCTCGGCCGGCCAGCGCTGCTCGGCCGCGCGCGTGCTGTTCGTGCAAGACGACATCGCCGACAAGGTGTGCACCATGCTCGCCGGCGCGATGGCCGAACTGGTGGTCGGCGACCCGGGCCAATTGTCGACCGATGTCGGCCCGGTGATCGACGAGGACGCGCGCCGGATCCTGGTCGAACACGCCGCGCGCATGGACCGCGAAGCGAAGCTGATCGGCGCGATCGAGCCGGGCGCGGCCTGCGCGCACGGCACCTTCTTCGGCCCGCGGGCCTACGAGATCCCGTCGCTGGCGACGCTCCAGCGCGAGGTGTTCGGCCCGATCCTGCACGTGGTGCGCTACGCAGCACAGGATCTCGATCACGTGATCGATGCGATCAACGCAACCGGCTACGGACTCACTTTGGGCATCCACAGCCGGATCGACTCCACCATCGAACACATCCAGACCCGAATCCGCGCCGGCAACTGCTACGTCAACCGCAACATCATCGGCGCGGTGGTCGGCGTGCAGCCCTTCGGCGGCGAAGGCCTGTCGGGCACCGGGCCCAAAGCCGGCGGACCGCACTATCTGGCGCGCTTTGCCACCGAGCGCACGCTGACGGTGAACACTACGGCCGCTGGCGGCAATGCGAGCCTGCTGATGCTGGGGGCGTGAACGGGCGCCGACCGCGCGCGTCGAGCGAAAGAAGACATTGCGGTTTCCGGCGCCGAACCGCGTATTCAATCGGCAACCCCTACGGAATTTCCGCCATGTCGATCCATCGCCCGTCGCTGACCGCGCTGCTGCTGTTGACCGTGCTGCTGCCGAGCGCCATGCCGGCGTATGCGCAGTTCCTGTTCGGCCGGCTGGTGCCGCCGCCGCCCGAGACCCAGGCCAATGGCCCGTCCAATGCCGCGGAGGTGTCCGGCGATGGCCGCGTGTTCGTGTTCGAGAGTGGGGCGACCAATTGGGTTCCCGGCAGCATCACGGGTGGCAAGATCATCGCCGATGACTTCGGCGCCAATACCTTGCAGGTGCTCTCCACCACCAGCGCCGGCGTAGCCTTCAACGCTTCGAGCTTCGCGCCCTCGACTGCCGGTAGCGGTCGCTTCGTGGTGTTCGAGACGCTGGCCAACAATCTTGGGGTGGGCGTGAGCACCTCGGGCTTTCAAGTGGTGCGCAAGGACCGCGCGAGCGGTGCGCTGGCGCTGGCCAGCGCCAACACCGGCGGCCAGCCGGCGTCTGGCAGCGCGAGCGGACAGGCGCGCAACGGATCGGTGTCCGCAGATGGCCGATTCGTCGCGTTCCGTTCCGACGCGAGCAATCTCCTCGGCGGCAGTGGTGGCAACGAATACATCTATCTGAAGGATTTGCAGACCGGGTCGGTTGAACTGGTCTCACGCACCACCAGCGGCGGCTTTCCTGCCGGCGGCGTGGCGGCCAACACCGCGCACTCGATGTCCGCCGATGCACGCTTCGTGCTGTTCCAGACCAGTGCGGCGAACATCGTCGCTGGCGTAGCCGGCGGCAGCATCCTCGTCTACTTGCGCGACCGCACGCTCGGCACCACCGAACTGGTGAGCGTGGGCGCCGGCGGCGTGCCCGCCAACAGCCAGTCCGATATCTCCGCAATCTCGCCGGACGGCCGCTTCGTGTCGTTCCGCTCCTTCGCCAGCAATCTCGGCGGCAGTGGCACCGTGAGCCGCATCTACGTGCGCGACCGCAGCAACGCCACCACGGCCGTGGTGCCGTTGCCATCCGTCAACGGCGCCAGCGCCAACGGTTGCCGCGAATCCGACGTATCCAACTCCGGCAGCGCCGTGTTGACGTGTTTCTTCCCGGCGCTGCAGGATCAGGTGTTCCTGCATGTACCCGGCCAGGCAGGCACGCCCTTCCTGATCAGCAGCGATGCCAACGACACGCCGGGCAACCAGGCCTCGGGCGGCGTGGTGGCGATCGACGCGAGCGGCCTGTCGATGGCCTTCGAGTCGCGCGCGACCAACCTGGAGGCTGGCGACACCAATGCCGCGGCCGACATTTTCATTCTTGCCGATGCAGCGATTCTCGACGGGCTGTTCGCCGACGGCTTCGAGTAGAAAGCCTCCGGACACGTCCCGCGCGCCGCGTTCGGCGGGGAACCCCGCGCGCGAATCAGGGTCCGAGCATGGCCACCGGCTATGCTTGGACCATGTACCTGGAGTTCTACGGCCTCAGCGAGCCGCCCTTCTCGATCACGCCCGATCCGCGCTTCGTGTTCCTGAGCGAGCGCCACCGGGACGCGCTCGCGCACCTGTTGTATGGGGTCGGACAGGGCGGCAGCGGCGGCTTCATCCAGCTCACCGGCGAGGTCGGCACCGGCAAGACCACGCTGTCGCGCCTGCTGCTCGAACAACTGCCGGAAAACACCCGCGTCGCGCTGGTGCTCAATCCACGCCTGTCGCCTGCGGAACTGCTGGAGACGATCGCGGAAGAGCTCAAGCTTGCCGTCGGCAGCGCGCGCGGCTCGATCAAGGCGCTGGTCGATCTGCTCAACCATTATCTGCTCGACGCCTATGCACAGGGCCTGCGCGTGGTGCTGATTCTCGATGAAGCGCAGAACCTGTCGACCGAGGCGCTGGAGCAGGTGCGGCTGTTGACCAATCTGGAGACTCCGACCCAGAAGCTGCTGCAGATCATCCTGCTCGGCCAGCCGGAGCTGCGCGACAAGCTCTCGCTGCCGGAACTGCGCCAGCTCAGCCAGCGGGTGACTGCGCGCTACCACCTCATGCCGCTGGATGAGCCGGAGACCGAAAGCTACGTGCGACATCGCATCGGGGTCGCCGGCGGCAAGCGTTTTCCATTCTCGCGTCTGGCGCTGCGCGCACTGCATCGCGCCTCGGGTGGCGTACCGCGCCTGATCAACATCGTCGCCGAGCGCGCGCTGCTGGCAGGCTACGTCAGCGACGAGCCGCAAATCGGCGAAGACCTTGTCGATCATGCCGCCGATGAAGTGCTCAACCGCCCGCGGCGGCGCGTGCGCCAGGCGTGGCTGGTCGGCGCGGCAGTGGTGCTTGCCGCAGTGTCGCTCGTGGTATGGCGCAATTGGCCGCAGGCGCCCGCGCCGATCGTCATCGCCGCGGTTGAACCCGCGCGAGCACTCGAGCCGCCGCGCGAGTCGCTGCGCGAGGCGCTCTCCAGCGTCGCCGAAGGCGCGGAACTGGGCGCCTGGACGCATCTGCTGGCGCTATGGAAGGTCGACCCACAGCGGGTTGCGGTGCGCGATGCCGCGCGCTGTCCGGCGATCATCTATCCGGGCGTTTCGTGCCTGCGCGGCGGCGGCAACCTGGCCAAACTCGACGCGCTGGATCGACCGGTGCTGCTGGCATTGCGCGAGGGTGAACGTCCCCTGCTGGCCCTGCTGACCGCAATCGACGACACCAGTGTCGCACTGGATCTGGGCACCCGCGTGGTCAGCGTGCCGCGCAGCGAGCTCGAGGCGCACTGGCTGGGGGAATATCTGGCCATCTGGCGCATGCCGCTGGCGCTCGAGGACAGCATCCGGCGCGGTGCGATCGGCGCGCCGGTGGCCTGGCTGCAGCGGCAATTGGCCACCTTCGATACACTGGACAGCGTCGAGGCGGGACCACCGGTCTACGACGCAGCGCTCGAGGCTCGGGTGCGCCGCGTGCAGAGCCAGTTCGGTCTGCTGCCCGACGGTATCGTCGGTCCCGAAACCCAGCTGGTCTTGAGCTCGCGCGATCGCACTGGACCGCGTCTGGCACGTCAACCACAGTAATTCCGAGCGCCGCCGATGTCGTTGATCCTCGAAGCCCTGCGCAAGTCCGAACAGCAGCGCCGGCTGGGCGAATCGCCCACCCTGGTCAGCGAGAGCGCGTGGGCCACGCGACGCATGCAGGCAGCGCCCACGCGGCGTGGACGCTGGCTGTGGCTGCTGTTGATCGTCGTGCTGGCGGGGGCCGCGGCGGCTGCGTGGTACTTCGGCCGGCCCTCGCTCGCGGCAATCGATCCCACGCTGCAGCCGCCGGCAACGGCTGCAGCGCCGCTGCCGCTGCCGCTATCGACCCCTGCCACGGTTGAGCGTGCGCCGTCGGCGGCCGCCACCGCGACACCAGCACCCACGACAGCGGCGCTGATCGCCGAACCCATCGCCGCCGCGGCGATCGCACCACAGGGCAGCGATGCGATGCTCGCTGCAACCGATGGGCGCGAGCCAGCGGCAATCACCGCGCAAGAACCGCAGGCGACGATGGCCATCAATCCACAACCGCTGTTC
>JBBSDI010000150.1:0-8603 GCA_038249585.1 Lysobacterales bacterium
ATTGCTATACTCGCGCAACTTATGGGAACGATTTTCCGCGACGCGGACGGGGCCTGCCTCGCACCGCACGGCAGCATCGTGTGCATTGGCGCCTTCGACGGCGTGCACCGCGGGCACCAGGCCCTGTTGGCGCATGCGCGAGGGCGCGCGACGGCGCGCGCGCTGACGCTGGTGGTGCTCAGCTTCGAGCCGTTGCCGCGCCAGTATTTCCAAGGCCACGACGCGGTGCCGCGATTGAGTTCGCCGCGCCAGCGCATGCGCCTGCTGGCAGCGCACGCCGAGCTTGTTGGCATATTGCGCTTCGGGTCGCGGCTGGCGCATACGCGAGCAGAAGACTTCGTCCGCCAGGTGCTGGTGGCGCGACTGGCCGCGCGCGAAGTGTGGGTCGGCCCGGGATTCCGCTTCGGTCACGAGCGGCGCGGCGATCTGGACCTGCTGCGCACGCTCGGCGCGTTGTACGGATTCAGCGCCGATGCGATCGAAGCGCAGCACGATGACGGCGCGCGGATCAGCTCCAGCCGGATCCGCGCCGCGCTCGGCGACGGCGAGTTTGCGCTCGCCGCGCGCATGCTGGGCCGCCCGTTCACAATGGAGGGCCATGTGGTCCGCGGCAGGCAGCTCGGCCGCAAGCTGGGTTACCCCACCGCCAATCTGCGGATACCCTACGGCCGCGCGCCGATCAGCGGCATCTTTGCGGTGCGCGTGCATGGCGCGGGGATGCAGCACTGGCCGGCGGTGGCGAGCCTGGGCACGCGACCGACGGTCAACGGCGTCGAGCCGCTGCTCGAAGCGCATCTGTTCGACTTCGACGGCGACCTGTATGGCCGCATGCTGCAGGTCGAATTCGTCGCAAAGCTGCGCGATGAGCTGCGCTTCGATGGCCTGCCGGCGCTGGTCGAACAGATGCACCGTGATGCCGCACAGGCGCGCGAGATCCTCGCGCGCGGCCCGAATCTGGAAGAGGCGTTGACGCAGTGACCGACTACAAGCACACCATCAATCTGCCGGACACCGCGTTTCCGATGAAGGGCGATCTCGCGCGCCGCGAGCCGGAGATGCTGGCCGCGTGGTCGGCTTCCAACCTGTACCAGCGCCTGCTCGAGAACACCGCCGCGCGGCCCGCGTTCATCCTGCACGACGGCCCGCCATACGCGAACGGCCCGATCCACATCGGCCATGCGGTGAACAAGATCCTGAAGGACATCGTGATCCGCTCGAAGTGGCTCGGCGGCTTCCGCTCGCCCTATGTGCCGGGCTGGGATTGCCACGGCCTGCCGATCGAGATCGCGATCGAGAAGGAGCATGGCAAGGTCGGGGTCAAGCTCGACGCGCGCGGCTTCCGGCAAAAGTGCCGCGAATATGCGGCCAGGCAGATCGACATCCAGCGCGAGGGTTTCAAACGGCTGGGCGTGCTCGGACTGTGGGAGCAGCCGTATCGCACGATGGACTTCCCGTTCGAGGCGAACATGCTGCGCGCGCTGGCGCGCATCGTCGAGCGCGGCCATCTGCTGCGTGGCGCCAAGCCGGTGCACTGGTGCTTCGACTGCGGATCGGCGCTGGCCGAAGCCGAGATCGAGTATCAGGACAAGGTGTCGTCGGCGGTCGATGTCGCCTACGACGCGGTGGATCCAAACGCACTGGCAACGCCATTCGGCGTCGATGCGCGCGATTGGATCGTCGCGGTGCCGATCTGGACGACCACGCCGTGGACCCTGCCCGCATCGATGGCCGTGACGCTTGGTGCCGAACTCGACTACGTGCTGGTCGAGGGGCCCGCGCGCGACGGCCGACGCGTGCTGCTGGTGCTGGCCGATGCGCTGCTGCCGGCGGTAGCCGCGCGCTATGGCATCACCGATGGCGCGGTGCTGGGGCGCGCGCAGGGCGCGGCGCTGGAGCGGCAGCTGCTGCAGCATCCGTTCTATGCCCGCCAGGTGCCGATCATCCTCGGCGATCACGTCACCACCGACCAGGGCACCGGCGCGGTACATACCGCGCCCGGCCACGGCGTCGAGGACTTCGAGGTCGGCCGCAAGTACGGTCTTGAAGTGCTCAATCCGGTCGGTGGCAACGGCCAGTACCTGCCGAGCACCGAGCTGTTCGCCGGCGAGCACGTGTGGAAGGCGCAGGAACACATCATCAGCGAGCTGCAAGCGCGCGGCGTGCTGCTCGCGCACGACGCCAAGTTCACCCACAGCTACCCGCACTGCTGGCGGCACAAGACGCCGGTGGCGTTCCGCGCCACCACCCAGTGGTTCTTCAGCATGCAGCAGGCACAGCTGCGCGAGCAGGCGCTGGCGGCGGTAAAGCAGGTCCGCTGGCTGCCCGGATGGGGCGCGGAGCGCATCGCCGGCATGGTCGAGAATCGTCCCGACTGGTGCATCTCGCGCCAGCGCACCTGGGGCGTGCCGATCGCGATCTTCGCCCACAAGGAAACCGGCGTGCCGCACCCGCGCACCGTCGAGCTGCTCGGCCGCGCCGCGGAGCTGGTCGAGCGCGAGGGCATCGATGCGTGGTTCGATCTGGACCCCAAGTCGCTGCTCGGCGACGATGCGGCGCACTACGACAAGGTCACCGACGTGCTGGACGTCTGGTACGACTCCGGCGTGACCCATGCCTGCGTGCTCGACGCGCGCCCGGAACTGGCCAGCACGCCGGGGCAAACGCGGCGGGTGATGTACCTCGAAGGCTCCGACCAGCATCGCGGCTGGTTCCAGTCCTCGCTGCTGACCTCGGTGGCGATGCATGGCCGCGCGCCTTACGACGAGGTGATCACCTACGGCTTCACGGTCGATCCGCAGGGTCGCAAGATGTCGAAGTCGCTCGGCAACGTGGTCGCGCCCGAGACCGTGATGAAAACCCTCGGCGCCGACATCCTGCGCCTGTGGGTGGCCGCCACCGACTACACCAGCGAGATGTCGGTGGGCGATGAGATCCTCAAGCGTGCCGCCGACAGCTATCGCCGGCTGCGCAATACCGCGCGCTTCCTGCTCGGCAATCTGGCCGGTTTCGATCCGGCAAAACACGCGGTGGCGGTCGAGAAGCTGCTGCCGCTGGACCGCTGGGCACTGGCACAGGCGGTGCGCCTGATGCAGCTGGCGCGACGCGTCTACGGCCCGGAAGCGAATGCCGACGACATCGCCTTCGGCCCCGACACCTACAGCTACCAGCTGTTGGCGCAGGAGCTGATGCGCTTTGCGACCATCGACATGGGCGCGGGCTATCTGGACATGACCAAGGATCGGCTCTACACCCTGCCGATCGATCATCCGGCGCGGCGCTCCGCGCAGACCGCGATGTACTGGACGCTGGAGATCCTGGTGCGAGCTTTCGCGCCGATCATGGCCTTCACCGCGGAAGAGCTGTGGGCCTATCTGCCGGCGCGCACCCACGATTCGGTGCTGTGGGCGACCTGGGACGGGTTGGCGCAGCTGCGCGAGGTGGCGCTGGATGCGCACGATCAGGCGCTGATCGACGATCTCGGCGCGCTGCGCGCGGCCGCACTCAAACAGATCGAAACCTTGCGCGCTGGCGGCCAGCTGGGTGGCTCGCTGGAAGCGGAAGTCGGGCTTGTGCTCGATGTCGCCGATCCGCAGCGTTTTGCGGCCTGCGCGGCCGAACTGCGCTTCTTCTTCATCACCAGTGAAGTGTTGCTGCTGGATGCCGCCAGCGAGCAAGGCTTCGAGGCCGAGGCCGGCGCGACCGAGGTGGCGCTGCTCGACGGCACCGCCCGCGTGCTGGTGCGCGCAACCAGTGCCAGCAAGTGCATGCGCTGCTGGCACCATCGCAGCAGTGTCGGTGTCGATGCCGCGCATCCTCAGCTGTGCGGGCGCTGCATCGAGAACATCGCCGGCGCCGGCGAAACCAGGATCTGGTTCTGATGGCGCCGGGGCAACTGGCAGGTCGTTCCGGGCTGCGCTGGCTCGCGCTGTCGCTCGCGGTGATCGCGGCCGATCAGGCCAGCAAGCTGTTTTTCCTGGATTATGTGCCGGAGTTCAGCCGCATCACCGTGTTTCCGGGATTCTTCGACTGGACCCTGACCTACAACGAAGGCGTCGCGTTCAGCATGTTCGGTGAGGGCGGCGACCTGCAACGCTATCTGCTGAGCGCATTCGCCGTCGCGGTCTCGATCGGCTTCATGGTGTGGCTGACACGCCTGCCACGCAGCGATCGCTTCAGTGCGCTGGCGCTCGCGCTGGTGATCGGTGGTGCGCTCGGCAACGTGATCGACCGTCTGCGCCTCGGTCACGTGGTCGATTTCATTCTGATCTACTATCGCGACTGGCACTGGCCCGCGTTCAACGTGGCCGATTCGTGCATCGTGGTAGGGGCGATTGTGCTGGTTCTGGCGGGCATGCGGAACGAGAAAAGCAGCAATTAAGGCGGCAAATTGCGAATGGCGAATGGCGAATGGGAAAGCCCGCACTACGCGATGCCGCGCTTTTCCCATTCGCCATTCGCCATTCGCCATTCGCCATTCGCGAATCCCCCCTCAACCAATTCGCATTCGGGCAACCCCCGCACTACCATGGCCGCCATGCAAATCCTGCTCGCCAATCCGCGTGGCTTCTGCGCCGGGGTCGACCGCGCGATCGAGATCGTGGAGCGCGCGCTGGAGGCTTTTGGCGCGCCGATCTACGTGCGCCACGAGATCGTGCACAACCGCTACGTGGTCGAGGACTTGCGCACCAAGGGCGCGGTGTTCGTCGACGAACTCGCCGAGGTGCCGACGGGTGCTACGGTGGTGTTCAGCGCGCACGGGGTCTCGCAGGCGGTGCGTGAAGAAGCGCGTACGCGCGGTCTGCGCATCTTCGACGCGACCTGTCCGCTGGTGACCAAGGTGCATATCGAAGTCGCGCGTCATGCCAGGCAGGGTCGCGACGTGGTCCTGATCGGCCATGCAGGGCATCCTGAGGTCGAGGGCACCATGGGCCAGTGGGATCGCGCCTGCAGCGCGCGCATCCACCTGGTCGAATCGGCCGCCGACGTCGCGCAGTTGGTGCCGACCGATCCGCTGAAGCTGGCGTTCTCGACCCAGACCACGCTGTCGGTGGATGAAACGCGCGACGTGATCGACGCCCTGCGTCGGCACTTTCCCGCGATAGAAGGCCCGCGCCACGACGATATCTGCTATGCCACCCAGAATCGCCAGGACGCGGTGCGCGTGCTGGCCGCGCGTTGCGACCTGGTGCTGGTGATCGGTTCGCCCAACAGCTCCAACTCCAACCGCCTGCGTGAACTGGCGCACAAGCAGGGCGTGTCGTCGTTCCTGATCGATGGCCCCGACGATATCCGCCGCGAGTGGCTCGATGGCCGCAGCCGGATCGGCGTGACCGCTGGTGCCTCGGCTCCCGAAAGCCTGGTGCAGGCGGTGCTCGCGCGCTTGCGCGAATGGGGTGCCGACGGGGTTGAGGAGATCGCCGGAAAACCGGAGGACATGGTGTTCGCGCTGCCGAAGGAGCTGCGGGTCATTTTGGTCGATTAGCCGAAGTGCCCAGATGCCCCACATGGCGGGTCGAGCGCAAGCCGCGCCCTGAGGCTGCCTCCCACTCGCATGTGGGAGCTGCCATGGCAGCGATTGCGGCAAGCGAGATGGCATGCGCCCGCAACGCTTGCAGGTTGACCCACCCACCCCGCGCCCTTAAACTTCGCGGCCCCCGAATGGGCGGTTAGCTCAGCGGTAGAGCACTGCTTTCACACGGCAGTGGTCAGTGGTTCGATCCCACTACCGCCCACCAAGGGGACGGGACTGCACTGGTCCCGGATCGGGCCGCAGTGGCCGGTCGCTGGATGCGTCGCTCGGAGCCTCGCCCGACGCAGCGACAACACCGTGCCGGTGTAGCTCAGTTGGTAGAGCAACGCATTCGTAATGCGTGGGTCGGGAGTTCGAGTCTCTTCACCGGCACCACTTCCGCGGGCGTACGCGCCGGGAGGCGTGTCCCGAGCGGGGCAAATGGCCGGCAGTTCCTCGGGTCGGCAGTCTCTCGCAGCCGGCGTGCTGCGCCGCGAGCTTTCTCCCGCCGGTCGGAAAATGTCGCGCCCTTGCGGCGCTTCGTGTTGCGCCGCGTCAGGGTCTGCGGTAAATAATGCGGATGAATCCGCTGGCATGGAACTTTCGAACCGGCTTTGCCGTGGCCGCGGCGCTGATCGCGGTGTTCCTCGGTTTCGCCTACTACGCGCAGTACCAGCTCACGATGGAGCCGTGCCCGCTGTGCATCCTGCAGCGCGTCGCCTTCATGGGGCTGTTCGTGGTGTGCGCGATCGCCGCCTTGCACGGGCCGAAGGGGGCAGGGCGCCGCGTGTATGGCGCGCTGGCCATGCTGGCCGCGGGGATCGGCGCCGGGATTGCCGGTCGTCACGTGTGGTTGCAGCACCTGCCGGCCGATCAGGTGCCGGATTGCGGACCTGGATTGCAGTACATGCTCGATGCATTTCCGCTGTCGAAGACGCTGGCCATGCTGTTCACCGGCTCCGGTGAATGCGCCAAGGTCGACTGGGCGTTTCTCGGACTGTCGATGCCCGAGTGGACCCTGATCTGGTTTGTCGTGTTCATCATCGGCGCGATGTATTTCGGCTTTCGCCGCTACGCAAGATAGTCACCCAAGCCCGGCCGACGTCCGCCCCCGTCCGTCCTGGGCCCGGCGGACGCAAGACGGCAGGGCAAGGCACCGAGGTTTCCATGCAAAGGCTCGATCGAACGATGGCCATCTCCCCGCTGCAACCGGTCAACCAGGCCGCAGACTGGTCGCCATCCAGCTGGCAGGCGCGGCCGGCCGTGCAGCAGCCGCAGTATCCGGATCCCGCAGCGCTCGATGCAGCCCTGCACGAGGTCTCGTCCTTGCCGCCGCTGGTCACCTCATGGGAAATCATGAGCCTCAAGCGGCAGCTTGCGGAGGCGGCCGAAGGCAAGCGCTTCCTGCTGCAGGGCGGCGACTGCGCCGAAAGTTTCGCCGACTGCGACTCGGCCACCATCTCCAATCGCCTGAAGGTGCTGCTGCAGATGAGCGTGGTGCTCATCCACGGCCTGAAGCTGCCGGTGATCCGGGTGGGTCGCTTTGCCGGCCAGTACGCCAAGCCGCGCTCGACCGACACCGAGGTGCGCGACGGCGTGACCCTGCCGACGTATCGCGGCGATATCGTCAACGGCCCCGAGTTCACGGCGGCAGCGCGCATCGCCGATCCGCAGCGCCTGGTGCGCGGCCATTCGCTGTCGGCGATGACGATGAACTTCGTGCGCGCGCTGATCGACGGCGGTTTCGCCGACCTGCACCATCCCGAGTACTGGGATCTGGCGTGGATGGAGCATTCGCCGCTGGTGCGCGAGTACCGCGAAATGGTGGCGTCCATCGGCGAAGCCGTGCGCTTCATGGAAACCCTGGCCGGGCAGCCGCTGGGCAGTTTCTCGCGGGTCGATTTTTTCACCTCGCACGAGGCGCTGCTGTTGCACTACGAGCAGGCCGTAACGCGGCAGGTGCCGCGCCAGTGGGGCTGGTTCAACCTGTCGACCCATTTTCCGTGGATCGGCATGCGCACGGCCGCGCTGGATGGCGCACACGTCGAGTATTTCCGCGGTATCCGCAATCCGATCGCAATCAAGATCGGGCCCTCGGTGACGCCGGATGTGCTGCTGCGCCTGATCGACGCACTCGATCCGCATCGTGACCCGGGCCGCCTGAGCCTGATCCACCGGATGGGTGCGGCGAAGATCGCGAGCAATCTTCCGCCGCTGCTGGAAGCGCTGCGGCGCGAAGGCCGCCAGCCGCTGTGGATCTGCGATCCCATGCACGGCAATACCGAGTCGCTCGACAACGGCGTGAAGACCCGGCGCTTTGCCAACATCGCCGGCGAGCTGGAGCAGGCCTTCGACGCGCATGCTGCGGCCGGCACCCGTCTGGGCGGCGTGCATCTGGAGCTGACTGGAGAGAACGTGACCGAGTGCCTCGGTGGCGCGCGCGACCTGTCGCAAACCGATCTGGCGCGCGCGTATCGGTCGACGGTCGATCCGCGGCTGAACTACGAGCAGTCGCTGGAACTGGCGATGCTGATCGTGCGCAAGCGCGGCGCGAGCAGAGTCTGAGGCCGGTCGCGATGCGCAGCGGTGCAGTGAGCGTGTTGGTGATCGTGGCGTTGGTTGGCGCATCGGCATTGTTCCTGCGTGGCGCGGCCAGTGGGCATCCGCTGGCCGACAAGCTGATGAGCAACGGATCGGTGTGCGGCGCGCTGATGGCCGGGCCCGGCGGAGGCGTGACGGCGCAAACCACGGGCAGCGACTCGCCGTTGGGCGCGATCCGCGGCACCCTGCCGATGTGCGATATCGCCACCGCGGCTGGACCCGTCACTTTGGCGGTGACCACGCGTCTGGCCCTGCGCAATGCAGGCAGTGGCGAGGACACCGCGAGCGAAGCGGCGGCGCGCCAGGCTGAGCTCTTGCGTACCGGACAGGCGCATCGGGCAGTGGATGGTCCGTGGCGGCAGGCATGGATGTATCGGCCTGCCAACGATCCGCGCGCCTATCTGCAGGCCGAGGACAACGGCGTTGTGCTGTTGTTTGCAGGTCAAGTGGACGATGCGACGTTGATTGAAACGGCGCGGCGCGCGGCCGAGGC
>JBBSDI010000151.1:0-8561 GCA_038249585.1 Lysobacterales bacterium
GACCGCAACGCCGCAGCAGTGATGCAGGTACTGACCGGGGCATATGGCGCGGAGCACGCGAAGATCTGGAACCAGCGCTGGCGGATCTTCTGGATGGCGTGTGCGGAGTTGTTTGGGTATCGGGATGGGAATGAGTGGTTGGTGGCGCATTATCGGTTTGTGCGGTCTTAGTTTTTTCTGATTCGATGATTTGCGCTGATTTCTTGGGTTTTTTGCGCCTTTCTTGGAGCTGAGTTCTTGTTTTCTTGCGGTTCCTGGCCCCATCAAACAAGATCTCGGCTCCGAAAACCGCACAGGCATGAAGAAAAAAACGAAACCTAATCCCCCTCCAATCCCCGCTGCACCTTGCGCGTCAACTTACCCTTGACCAACTCATAACTCACCCGCAGCAGCGCCACCATTTCATCGCGTGGCATCCCGCAAGACGCCAACACGGACACCCAGTGCGCGCGCGCCATAGATGGCGCCGGGATGATCCCTTGGCGGTCGGTCAGCTCGAGAAACCGCTCATGGCCGACCTTGAACGACACCTGGCCGGCGTTGCTGCCTTGAAAGCAGTACACGGCGAACATCTTGCCGGCGACCGAGTAGACCCGATCGTCGTGCCACTTGATGTCGCTGGCGACGCCCGGCCAGGCGCACACCAATGTTTCAAGCTGTGCTTCGTCCATGGAATGGGCCCTCGACCCGAGCACCGCATACGTATTGGATATCGACTTAGAGCACCGGCTCCGCTCAACCGTGTCAACCTGTCGGGACTATGGAAAGTATGCGCCAAGCTGAGACAGATCGAATGTCCCCATCAATGCGCAGGCCTGCGATCCGCCGCGAGCGGCTGGGGCCTTGGCGCGAGCTGTTGAAGCTGCCCAATGGGCGCACCGTGCTGCTGCGCCCGATCGATCCACGCGATGCCGAGCCCTTGCGCGCCGCCTTTGCGACCCTCAGCGCCGAGGAAGTACGGTTCCGCTTCATGCACCCGATCAAGGAGATGTCGCCGGAGCTCGCGCGCGACCTGACGGTGCTCGATCCGCGCCATTCGTTTGCGCTGGCGGTATCCGAACCTGAGGCGCCCGGCGAGGGCTTGGTCGGTGCGGTCGTGCGCGCCAGCATCGATCCGAATACCCAGGTCGCCGAGTTCGCACTGATCGTTGCACGACCGTTGGCTCGCCAGGGGCTCGGAACCTTGCTGATGCGGCGCATGATCGAGTGGTGCCGGCGCAAGCGCCTGCAGGGGGTGTACGGCAACATCCTGAGCGACAATGTCGGCATGCTGCACCTGGCCGAGCAACTCGGCTTCACGCGCCAGCACGTGCAGGGCGAAGGCGGCACGGTGCGGGTGTGGCTGAATCTTCCGCACGGCAAGCGGCTCGACGGCTGAGCACGCGCAATCACGCCGGGGATTGCTACACTCCGCGCCCCGCGCAATTCCCCGCGCGCGGCCGCGCTGCAAGATGATCGACTCCCCTTCGACGCGCCCCGGCGCGCTCAACCCGGTGCTGCCGCGTGCGCCGCAACTGCGCGCGTGGTGGCGGCGTCCGCACGGCTCGGCGCTGGCGCTCGCGATCGCCTCGGCAGCGCGCAGCCATGACGGCATCGTGGTCGCCGTCGCGCGCGACACCCACGCCGCGCACACCCTCGAGGGCGAACTGCGCGGCTTCGCCGATGCCGACCTGCCGGTGTTGCATCTGCCGGACTGGGAGACCCTGCCCTACGACGTGTTCTCGCCGCACCCGGACATCGTCTCGCAGCGCGTTGCCACGCTGTTCCGCCTGCCCGGACTGACCCGCGGCGTGCTGGTGGTGCCGGTGGCCACCCTGCTGCAGCGCCTCGCACCGCGCAGCTTCATCCAAGGCTCCAACCTGGCCCTGCGCGTCGGCCAGACGCTCGACCTCCAAGCCGAGCGCCGACGCCTCGATGGCGCGGGCTATCGGCACGTACCGCAGGTGCTCGAGCCGGGCGATTACGCCACACGCGGCGCCTTGATAGACATCTTCCCGATGGGTGCGGGTGAGCCGTATCGGATCGAACTGTTCGACGATGCGATCGAAACCATCCGCACCTTCGATCCGGAGACCCAGCGCTCGCAGGAGAAGGTCGAGCGCGTCGAACTGCTGAGCGCGCGCGAGTTCCCGGTCACCGATCAGGCGACCCGCGCGTTCCGCGTGCTGCTGCGCGAGCGCTTCGAGATCGATCCGCGACGCTGCCCGATCTACCAGGACATCCGCGAGGGATCGACGCCGGCCGGCATCGAGTATTTCCTGCCACTGTTCTTCGAGCATACGGAGACGCTGTTCGACTATCTCGCACCCGGCGCGATGCTGGTGCTGGCCGAGAACGTGCTGGACGCCGCCGAGGCGTTCTGGGCCACCACCTGCGATCGCTACGAGCAGCGCCGTCACGACCTCGAACGGCCGGTGCTGCCGCCGACGGAGCTGTATCTCGCACCGCAGTCGCTGCGCGAGCACCTGAACCTGATGCCGCGCATCGACGTGCTGGCCGCGGACGACGCGCATGACGCGGTATTACTGGGCACGCAGCCCGCGCCGGTGGTGCCGATCAACCTGCGCGAGCCCGAACCGGGTGCCGCGCTGCGCAGCTTTCTCGGTAGCTACTCCGGCCGCGTGCTCATCGCCGCTGACTCGCCCGGTCGCCGCGAGGCGCTGATCGAGCAGCTGACCAGCCTGGCAACGCGGCCCGAGGTAGTGTCGGGATGGCGCGCGTTCCTCGACGGCGACCAGCGACTGGCGATCGGCGTGCTGCCGGTCGAAGACGGCTTCGCGCTCGATGCGCCGCAGCTGTGCGTGCTCGGCGAACGCCAGCTGTTCGGCGAACGCGCGCAGCAGGCGCGGCGCCGCCGGCGCGCCGCGCGCGATCCCGAGGCCATCATCCGCGATCTGGGCGAGCTGTCCGAGGGTGCGCCGGTGGTGCATGCCGACCATGGCGTGGGTCGCTACCGCGGACTGATCAAGCTCGACGTGGGCGGCGCGCCGGGCGAGTTTCTGGCCATCGAGTACGCGCGCGGCGACAAGCTCTACGTGCCGGTCAGCCAGCTGGATCTGGTCAGCCGCTACACCGGCACCTCGCCGGAGCTCGCACCGCTGCACTCGCTCGGCGGCGATGCGTGGGAAAAAGCCAAGCGCCGGGCGGCCGAACGCGTGCGCGACGTGGCCGCGGAACTGCTCGATATCTACGCCAAGCGCGAAGCTCGCCAGGGCCGCGCGGTGGTGCTGGACCGTCCGCTGTACGAGCAGTTCGCCGCATCGTTTCCGTTCGAAGAAACGCCCGACCAGCACACTGCGATCGAATCGGTGCTGGTCGAACTGCAAAAGACCCGCCCGATGGACCGTGTGGTTTGTGGCGATGTCGGTTTCGGCAAGACGGAGGTCGCGGTGCGCGCGGCGTTCGCCGTCGCCCAGGCCGGTCGCCAGGTCGCGGTGCTGGTGCCGACCACCCTGCTCGCCCAGCAGCACTATCGCAATTTCACCGACCGCTTCGCCGACTGGCCGGTGCGGGTCGAGCTGCTGTCGCGATTCCGCTCCAAAAAGGAAGTCGACGAGACGTTGAAGAAGCTCGCCGATGGCACCGTCGACGTGGTGATCGGCACCCACAAGCTGCTGTCCGACGAGATCCGCTTCAAGGACCTCGGCCTGGTGATCGTCGATGAGGAGCAGCGCTTCGGCGTGCGGCAGAAGGAGCAGTTCAAGAAGCTGCGCGCCGAGGTCGACCTGCTGACCCTGACCGCGACGCCGATCCCGCGCACGCTCAACATGTCGATGGCCGGCCTGCGCGATCTGTCCATCATCGCCACCCCGCCGGCGCATCGGCTCGCGGTGCAGACCTTCATCACGCCGTGGGATGCAGCACAGCTGCGCGAGGCATTCCAGCGCGAGCTGTCGCGTGGTGGCCAGGTGTACCTGCTGCACAACGAAGTCGACACCATCGAAAAAACCGCGCGCGAGATCGAGGCGCTGATCCCCGAGGCGCGCGTGCGCATCGCCCACGGCCAGATGCCGGAGCGCGAACTGGAATCGGTGATGCTGGATTTCTACCGCCAGCGCTTCAACGTGCTGGTGTGTACCACCATCATCGAATCGGGCATCGACGTCCCGAGCGCCAACACCATCATCATCAATCGCGCCGACCGCTTCGGTCTTGCGCAGCTGCACCAGCTGCGCGGCCGCGTGGGGCGCTCGCACCATCGCGCCTATGCCTACCTGATCGTGCCCGACCGCAAGGCGATGACCGCCGATGCGGAAAAGCGCCTGGAAGCGATCGCTTCGCTGGAAGAACTCGGCGCCGGTTTTGCGCTTGCCACCCATGATCTGGAGATCCGCGGTGCCGGCGAACTGCTCGGCGAAGAACAGTCGGGACAGATCCAGGCGGTGGGCTTTTCGCTGTACACCGACCTGCTGCAGCGCGCGGTCGCAGCGCTCAAGGATGGTCGCGTGCCCGATCTGGACGGCGACGACCGCGGCCACACGCAGATCGAGTTGCACATCCCCGCACTGATTCCCGACGACTACCTCGAGGACGTGCACACGCGACTGATGCTGTACAAGCGCATCGCCGGCGCTGCGGACGCCGAGGCGCTGGTCGAGCTGCAGGTCGAGATGGTCGACCGCTTCGGCGTGCTGCCAGAACCGACCCGCAACCTGTTCGCGGTGGCCGAGATCAAGCAGCGCGCAGCCGCGCTCGGTATCCGCAAGCTGGACCTGGGCAACCACGGCGGCCGCATCCAGTTCACGCCGAAGCCGAAAGTCGACCCGATGACGGTGATCAGGATGGTGCAGCGCCTGCCCAAGGTCTACGCCTTCGACGGCCAGGACAAGCTGCGCGTCAAGCTCGAACTGCCCGGTGCGGCCGAACGGCTGCGCACTGCGGGCGAGATCGTCACCGCGCTGGGGCGGCCCAGCGGCTGACGACGTTGACTGGGGTGCTCACCGGGCTCATCGCGATCGGCCTGCGACTGCAGGACTTGATCGGAGGTTCTCAGGAAGCGCCACCCGCGCCACAACCCCGAAAACACAACGGGCGCCCTGCGGCGCCCGTTGCTCGATGCCTCAGCAGTGATCGATCAGAAGCCGACCTTGGCGGCCAGGATGACGCGGTTGCCGGCGAGGTCGCCGAACAGGTCTTCGCCGTCGTTGTCGGTGCCGATGTAGGTCAGCGACAGGTTGACCGGGCCGAAGGTCTGCGAGACGCCGAGGTTCCAGTCGGTGTAGCCGTCCGGAAGCGTCGCCGCATAAGCATCGCCAAGATCGTAGTAACCAACGCCGCCGAACAGCGCGAAGCCGTTCTCGAAGGAGTGTGTCGCACCGAGGCCGTAGTAGATCCCGGTCGCGTCGGTGGCGAACACGTCGTTGCTGTAGCCCAGCGTTCCGGTGAGCCAGCCGGCAAACGTCAGCTTGGCGATCAACTCGGTATAGGCGAAGTCGGAGCCGTTGTTGCCGAAGATGTAGTTGTAGCGCACCAGCTGCACGTCGCCCTTGAGCGCCTCGCCGACCGGGAATGCGTATCCGACGTAGGTGTCGACCTCGACGTCGGGTCCCTGGCTGCCGAAGTCGACGCCAGAACCCCAGATGCCGGCGTAGAAACCGGACTCGTGGCTGTAATCGACGGCGGCCTGTACCGTCGCCTTCTCGTCGTTTTGCGAGACGCCGCGGAACGCATAGTCGTTGGTACCCCAGATGCTGAAAGCCACCGAATGCGGGCTTTCCTGCGCACTGGCAGCGGCACAGGTGGCCAAAAGGCCGGTAAAGATCAGTCCACGCATGCTCATTGATGCCCCCAGATAGTCGATCGGAACGGTCCCAGTGACCGTCCTCAACGAAAACATTACACTTTTTGACGCGACGCAACAATCCAACGCCATTGACATGGCTATGCGTCCGTTACAGCCTCAACCCCGCCTGTCCTGCTGGAGCGCTGCGATGCGACCGAACCTGCGATGCACCCTCGCCTGCCTGATGGCGCTGATCCTCACTGCCTGCGGCGAAAAGGCGGCCGATGACGGCAATGCGGCTGCGCCGCCGGCGGTCGCGAAGGTGCTGAACATCTACAACTGGTCGGACTACGTGGCCGAGGACACGGTTTCGCGCTTCGAAACACAAACCGGGATCAAGGTCGTATACGACGTCTACGACTCCAATGAGATGCTGGAAGCCAAGCTGCTGGCCGGTTCCAGCGGCTATGACCTGGTTTTCCCCTCGGCGCGGCCGTTCGCCCAGCGACACGTCAAGGCCAACCTGTATGCGCCGCTCGACCGCGCCAAGCTGCCCAACTGGTCCAACCTGGACCCGGCGGTGCTGGCAGCGCTCGATGACGTCGATCCGGGCAACCTGCACCTGATGCCCTACATGTGGGGCACCACCGGCATCGGCTACAACGTGGCCAAGGTGCGCGAGCGGCTGGGCGCTGATTTCCCGCTCGACAGCTGGAACCTGCTGTTCGATCCGGCGGTTGCGGCCAAGCTGCGCGACTGCGGCATCGCCATGCTCGACGATGAACAGGAAGGTTTCGGCGCGGCACTGATCTATCTGGGCCGCGACCCCAACGCGGTCGGCGGCGGCGAGATCGAGGCCAGCAGCGCGCTGTTCGCCAGCGCACGACCGTTCGTGCGCTACTTCCATTCCAGCAAGTACATCGACGATCTGGCCAATGGCGAGATCTGCGTGGCGATGGGCTACAACGGCGACGTGATGCAGGCGCGCGACCGCGCCGAAGAAGCCGGCGCTGGGGTCGAGATCGCCTACATCATCCCCAAGGAAGGCGCGCTGCGCTGGTTCGAGCTGGCCGCCATTCCGGCCGACGCGCCGCATGTCGACAACGCGCTGGCCTTCATCAATTTCCTGCTGCGGCCGGACGTGATCGCGCCGATCACCAACTACGTTTCGTACGCCAACCCCAACCCGGCCTCGCTGCCGCTGGTAGACCCGTCGATCCTCGAGGATCCGGGCATCTATCCGCCGGCGGAAGTGCGCAAGCGGCTGGTCGACCCGAAGAAGCTGCCCGACGACGAAAGCCGCGCGCGAGTGAGGGCCTGGACCTCGATCAAGAGCGGCACCTGAGGCGCTGGCGACCCCTACTGAGGCGCGCATGGCCAACGCCGCACAGAAACCGTCAACCGTCGATGCGTGGCAGGACCCGAACGCCGAGCCGATCCTGCGCATCGAGGGGGTTACCAAGACCTTCGGCAAGGTGTACGCGGTCGACGATGTCAGCCTGGACATCTATCGCGGCGAGTTCTTCTCGCTGCTCGGCGGGTCCGGCTGCGGCAAAAGCACCTTGCTGCGCATCCTCGGTGGCTTCGAGATGCCCGACAAAGGCCGCGTGCTGATCGACGGCATCGATGTCACCCGGGTTGCGCCCTATGAGCGGCCGGTGAACATGATGTTCCAGTCGTATGCGCTGTTTCCGCACATGACCGTGGAACAGAACATCGCCTTCGGGCTCAAGCAGGATCGGCGCTCGCGCTCGGAGATCGACGACCGGGTGGCCGCGATGCTCGATCTGGTGCGCATGAGCGACCTCGGCCGGCGCCGGCCCGATCAGCTCTCCGGCGGCCAACGCCAGCGGGTGGCACTGGCGCGCGCGCTGGCACGCAGCCCGAAGATCCTGCTGCTCGACGAGCCGCTCGGCGCGCTGGACAAGAAGCTGCGCGAACACACCCAGTTCGAGCTGGTCGGTATCCAGGAGAAAATCGGCACCACCTTCGTCACCGTCACCCACGACCAGGAAGAGGCGATGACGATGTCTACCCGCATCGCGGTGATGGATGCCGGCCGCATCGTGCAGGTCTCCACCCCATCGGCGCTGTACGAGTATCCCGCCAACCGCTTCGTGGCGGAGTTCATCGGTGCGGTGAACACCATCGTGGGTACCGTGATCGAACAGACCGACGACCGCGTGGTGGTGCGCAGCCCAGATCTCGGACAGGACGTGGTGGCGCGCGCACCGCAGCCGATCCCGATCGGCACCGAAGTGGGCGTCGCGATCCGCCCGGAGAAGATCGATGTCTCCGAGCAGGCGCCGAGCGGACACGACAACGTGGTGGCCGGCAAGGTTGCCGACATCGCCTACTTGGGCGATGTGTCGATCTACCACGTGAGGACCGAATCGGGTTTCGTCATGCGGGTGCAGGAAACTCACGCTGCGCGCACTGCCGATCCGCACTACCAGTGGGGCGAGACCCTGTATCTGGTGTGGCGCGCGATCGATGCGATCGTGTTGACCAGCTGAGCGCGCGGCCGCACTGATCATGGCCAAGCCCGCTCAGCATTCGTCGCTGTGGCACCTGTGGCATCAGGTTTTCACCGATCTGTTCCGCATGATCGGCGTGCTTGGTCGCGAGCTGTCGTCGACCCGCGGCCGCTGGCTGGTCATGGCCCTGCCGCTGCTGTGGCTGGTGGCGTTTTTCCTGGTGCCGTTCCTGTTGGTGTTCAAGATCAGCTTCGCCTCGGCGATGACTGGCGTGCAGCCGCCCTACAGCGACATGCTGGGTGCGGCCGAGGACGGCGCACTGACCCTGCGTCTGGCGATCGCCAGCTACCAGCTGTTGCTCA
>JBBSDI010000152.1:0-8554 GCA_038249585.1 Lysobacterales bacterium
GACGGACGCTATCTGGCGCTCGACAAGCCCAGTGGCCTGGCCAGCCACGGCGGCAGCGGGATCTCTCTCGGAGCCATCGAACAGATGCGTCAGCTGCGCCCGAATCTGGCCATTGAACTGGTCCATCGGCTCGATCGCGACACCAGCGGGATACTGTTGTTTGCAAAGAAGCGGTCGGCGCTGCTGGCCGCCCAGACAGCGATGCGTGAGGGCAGCGCGCGCAAGCGCTACCTCGCGCTGCTGGTCGGGCGCATGCCGCAAGCACGGCTGCGGATCGACGCGGCATTGGAAAAATCGGTGCTGCAGGGCGGCGAGCGGATGGTGCGGGTCGACCCCGGCGGCAAGGCCTCGCGCAGCGAGTTCCGGCTGCTCGAGCAGCGCGGCGACTACGCTTTCGTCGAGGTGCTGATCGACACCGGTCGCACGCACCAGATCCGGGTCCATGCCGCGCACGCCGGCCTGCCGGTCGCGGGCGACCCCAAGTATGGCGATGCTGCCGCCAATCGTGCGCTGCGCGAGCTCGGCCTGACGCGCCTGTTCCTGCACGCCGCCGAGCTCGGCTTCAAGAGCGCCGAGGGACTCGCCTTCGACTTCAGCGCACCGTTGGCTGACGCGCTGCGCGAAGTTCTCGATCGGCTGCCCGCTGCGCGCTCAGGCAAACGCTGAAGCAAACGTGCCAACGGCGCGTGTCAGTGGCCGCCAGCCAGCGCCTCGACCTTGGCCGCACAGATGAAATCGTTGATCGACAGCCCACCGACATCGTGGGTGGTGTAGCGGACCTGGCAATGGCCGTAGCCGACCTCGATGTCCGGATGATGGTCCTGCTGGTGCGCGATCCATGCGATCGCGTTGACCCAGGCCATCGTGCGATGGAAGTTCTTGAAGGTGAAGTCGCGACTGAGCGCCTTGCCGTCGTCGGACAGCGCCCAGTGTGGCAGGGCAGTGTGCAACGACTGGATCTCGCCCACGCTGAGTGCGTGTTCGGCACCCTTGAGTGGCTGGCAGTGGCGGGAGGCCAGTTCAGCGGATGAATACGACATGGGTGTACTCCAATGTGCTGCGGCGCACCCCGTCATGCAGGCAGTCCGTCGTCACGCTATCGGGAATTCCGCGCCTTGCATAGGATTTCGACGCGATTTCCGCCAGACCCCGGCCGCTGCAGGTAAGCTACGCACCGGCCATCGGAGACCAGCATGATCGCAATAGGACCCACCGCCCAGGAGCATTTCCAGCGCCTGGTGGCCCAGCAAGGCGTGGAGGGCATGGGCGTGCGCCTGCGCGTACTGCGCCCCGGCACCCCGACCGCCGATTGCCAGCTGGAATTCTGCGAGCCCGGCGATCTGCGCGGCGACGAGCTGGTAGTGGCCTGCGAAGGCTTCAACCTGTTCATCGAGGCCAGCAGTTGTGCATGGCTGGACGATGCGGAGCTCGATTTCCAGAAGAGCGCCACCGGCGGCCAGCTGACCGTGCGCGCACCGCACATCAAGGGCCGCCAACCCGCCGCCGATGCCTCGATCGCCGAGCGCATCCAGCACGTGCTCGAAGCCGAGATCAATCCCGGCCTCGCCTCGCACGGCGGGCGCTGCAGTCTGGTGGCGTTTGAAGCCGACGGCATCGCGGTGCTGCGTTTCGGTGGCGGTTGCCATGGTTGCGGCATGGTCGAGGCGACCTTGCGCGACGGCGTCGAACGCACCCTGCGCGAACGCGTGCCGCAAGTGCTGGGGGTGCGCGATGCGACCGATCACGACACCGGTGCGGCACCCTATATCCGGCGTACCGGCTGAGCGCATTCGACCGCTCGGATCGGCTGCAGACAAGCCCCGTGTGGCGGGGCTTTTTGCGGGTTCGGGAGCGCTGGACTGCGGGCTTCAGTCGATATGCTTCTTGAGGTCTTCGAGATCGCCCGAGAGCGAGCCGAAAAAGGTCGCCAGGTCCTGCATGTCCTCGCTGCTCAGCGCCGAGGCCATCGGCTGCATGACCGCGTTCTTGCGCGCGCCCGACTTGTAGCCCTGCAACGCATGCAGCAGATAGTCGGGGTACTGGCCGGCGATGCGCGGAAAGCCCGGTGCCTGAGTCTGGTTGCCATCGGTGCCATGGCAGCTAATGCAGGCTGCGACTCCGGGAATGGTCTGTTCCCCGGTGTGCAGGCGGCGTCCGCGCTCGGCATCGCCCGCCACGTTGTTGCTGACCACTACGCTGGGCGACAGCGCGAGCAGGGTAAAAAGTGCCGCGGTCTTGAGATCGGTCATCGCGTTGATCCTACGGGGCCGCGGGCGGCGCGGCGGGGCCGGCCAGGAAGCGCGCGAGGTCCGCGATGTCCTGGTCTGACATGCTTTCGCCCTGCGCCTGCATGGTTGGGTGGACCCGATCGCCCACACGGTAGGCGTTCAGTGATGCCACCAGATATTCATAGTGCTGTCGATAGATCTTCGGCACCCGATAGCTGGGGTAGGCATTGCGGTAGCCCGGAATGCCATGGCATCCAGCGCAGGTATAGGCCTTGACCCGACCGTCGTCCGGATTTCCATCGGCAGCCGACGCGCCAATGGAGGTAATCAAGCAGGCCAGGAACACAATCGTGGCCGAAACAAGCTTGCGCATTCGATGGATTTCCTGTGAGCCGCGGCATCCGCTGCAGCAAGCCGATTCAACTGCTCAATTGTAGCGACGCGGCTACGGGCTGACCAGAAGCGTGGCCGGTTGCACGCAGGTTCGCGCGATACTCGAACCGACCAACGCGCCCGTCTGGTTGCACGTTCAACCGTCGACCGACAGACGTTACTTGCGGCCCGAGCAATTGCGCGCCCGTGGCCATAGGCTGTTGGTCATGTAGCTTCCGTGCTGGTGTTGTATCAAAGTATGACACTGCTGCTGTACTGCCCCCAAAGCAATCAACGAAAGATTGATCACCATGCTGCGATCGGCCCTGCTGTTGCTGTCCGTCACCCTGCTCGCAAGCTGCGGCAAGCCACCCGGTTCGCCCGAAAGCGCTGCTGATGCGAAGAAAAAGAACGAAGACGCCGCTGTCCCGGTCGAGATCGCCACGGCAACGCGCCAGCCGATGTTGGCCAGCTACACCGGCACGGCATCGCTCGAAGCCGAACGGCAGGCCGACGTGGTCGCCAAGACCAGCGGCGTGCTGTTGCGCCTGATGGTCGAAGAAGGCGACGTGGTGCGCGCAGGACAGCTGCTTGCCCAGCTCGATCCGGACCGACCCAAGCTCGAAGTCGCGCGCTCCGAAGCCAACCTGCGACGACTCGAGAATGAGTTCCGCCGCTCGCAGGAACTGTTCAGCGCAAAGCTGGTCAGCTCGGAGGCGCACGACCGTATCCGCTTCGAACTGGAGACCCAGAAAGCGGCCTACGACCTGACCAAGCTCGACCTGAGCTACACCAACATCGTCGCGCCGATCACTGGCGTGGTCAGCGCGCGCATGGTCAAGGAGGGCAACTTCATCCAGTTGCAGTCGCCGATGTTCCGCATCGACGACTTCGACCCACTGCTGGCGGTGCTCAACGTGCCCGAACGCGAGCTGCGCACCCTGCGTCCCGAGCTGACCGTGCTGATGCAGGTCGACGCCCTGGCGGGCAAGGACTTCGAGGGCAAGGTCGCGCGCATCAGCCCGGTAGTCGACGCGCAGACCGGCACCTTTCGCGTGACGAGCGAGTTTCGCGACCCCAGCGGGCAGCTGAAGTCGGGCATGTTCGGACGCCTGAGCGTGATCTTCGACCAGCGCAGCGATGTGCTGTCGATCCCGCGCGAAGCCGTGCTCGAAGACGATGAACAGCCGGCGGTGTTCGTGGTCCGCGAGGGCAAGGCAGTGCGCCAGGAGATCGGCGTCGGCGCGCGCAGCGGGGGGCTGGTCGAAGTGCTCAGCGGCGTGAAGGAGGGCGAGCAGGTCGTTACTGTCGGTGCGAGCACGCTGCGCGATGGCGCCAAGGTGCTGGTGCTGGAGCCCGCAGCATGAGCATCGCGGAGTTCTCCACCCGCCGCCGTGTCACGGTCGCGATGGCGACCCTCAGCTTCGTGCTGTTCGGCGCGATCGCGCTGGGCGAGCTGAAGGTCAGCCTGCTGCCCGACCTGAGCTTTCCGACCCTCACGGTGCGCACCGAATACACCGGTGCGGCGCCGGCCGAGATTGAAACCCTGATCACCGAGCCGGTCGAAGAAGCGGTCGGCGTGGTCAAGAACCTGCGCAAGCTGCGCTCGGTATCGCGCACCGGGCAAAGCGATGTGGTGCTCGAATTCGCGTGGGGCGCCGACATGGATCGCGCCGGACTCGAGGTGCGCGACAAGCTCGAAGTGCTGTCCCTGCCGCTGGACGTCAAGCCGCCGGTACTGCTGCGCTTCAATCCATCCACCGAGCCGATCATGCGCCTGGTGATGACGGTGCCGGAAAACATCGCTGGCACCGAGCAGGCCGAACTGATGCGCCTGCGCCGCTATGCGGACGATGAGCTCAAGAAGCGCCTCGAGCCGGTCGAAGGAGTCGCGGCGGTAAAGGTCGCCGGCGGACTCGAAGACGAAGTGCAGGTGCTGATCGACGAGGCGCGTCTGGCCCAGCTCAACCTGCCCATCGGCACCATCATCGAACGCTTGCGGCAGGAGAACGTCAACATCTCCGGCGGCCGTCTGGAGGAGGGCTCGCAGCGCTATCTGGTGCGCACGGTCAATCAGTTCGCCGACCTCGATCAGATCCGCGAGATGCTGGTCGCAACCCAGAACGGCGTGCCGATCAAACTGCGCGACGTCGCCGAGGTGCGGCAGTCCTACAAGGAACGCCAGGCGATCATCAGGCTCGCCGGCCGCGAGGCGGTGGAGCTTGCGATCTACAAGGAAGGCGATGCCAATACGGTGGCGGTCGCCACCGCAGTGCGCGAGGCGCTGGCACGCTTGCAGGCGCGCAGCATCGCATCCGAACCGAAGGCCGCCGACGACGCGCCCAAGCCTGCGACTGCCAAACGCGGCGACTTCAGCATCGACGGCATCCCCATCCGCACCGTCGAGGACTCGTCGATCTTCATCGAAAACGCGCTGGCCGAGGTGCGCAAGGAAGCTTTGATGGGCGGCGTGTTCGCGATCCTGCTGATCTTCTTTTTCCTGCGCGACAGCTGGAGCACGTTCGTGATCTCGCTGTCGCTGCCGGTGTCGATCATCACCACGTTCTTCTTCATGGATCTGCTGGGCCTGAGCCTGAACGTGATGTCGCTGTCGGGACTGGCGTTGGCCACCGGCATGGTGGTCGATGATTCGATCGTGGTGCTGGAGAGCATCGCCAAGGCGCGCGAGCGTGGCCTGGGCGCGATCGAAGCGGCGATTGTCGGCACCAGGGAAGTCAGCATGGCGGTGACCGCCTCTACGCTCACCACCATCGCGGTGTTCTTCCCGCTGGTATTCGTGCAGGGCGTCGCCGGCCAGTTGTTCAAGGACCAGGCTCTCACCGTCTCGATCGCGATCGGCATCTCGTTGGTCGTATCGCTGACCCTGATTCCGATGCTGTCGGCGATCAAGGCGCGGGCTCCGCTTGCGTTCCCGCAGGATCCGCCGCGCCCGAAGTGGAATCCGAGCTCGCGCTGGGGTCGACGGGTGCGCTCGATCATCGATCCGATCACCAGAGTCGTGTCGAAGGTCGTCTCGGTGATCGTGCGTGCAATGCTGGCAGTCGCGCGTGGCGTTGGTCGCGTGATCGGCACAGTGCTGCGCTGGATCGGCGGCTGGGTGCTAAAGCCCTACGACTGGGCCGCGCACGCGTACCATCGTGTGCTGCCGCGCGCACTGGAGCGGCCGATACTGGTGCTCGCTCCGGCGCTGGCTGCATTCCTCGCCACCATGCTGCTGGTGCCAGGCCTCGGTACCGACCTGATCCCGCAGCTGGCACAGGATCGATTCGAAGCGACCGCACGGCTGTCACCAGGCGCGCAGCTGCGCGAGACCGATGCGGTGGTGCGTGCGATCCAGCTCGCCCATGATGGCGATGCCGACATCCAGGCCCTGTATGGCGTCAGCGGCACCGGCACCCGACTCGACGCCAGTCCCACCGAGTCGGGCGACAACATCGCCCAGCTCACCGTGGTGCTCGGCGGCGGCTACAGCCGCGCGACCGAAGCGGCGGTGATCGAGCGCATGCGCAGCACCTTTGGCCAGTTTCCCGATGTGCAGGTTGATTTCGGGCGCCCTGAACTGTTCAGTTTTTCGACCCCACTGGAAATCGAACTGACCAGCGGCGATCTCACCGCCCTCGAACGCGCCGGTCGCCAGCTGACCAGAATGCTGTCCTCGCAGCCGGAGTTCGCCGACTTGAAGTCGACCGTGCAGCAGGGCTATCCGGAGGTACAGATCCGCTTCGACCAGGAACGCGCAGCGGCTCTGGGCCTCACCTCGCGCGCGATCGCCGACCAGGTGGTGCGCCAGGTGCGCGGCGAAGTGGCGACCCGCTACAGCTTCCGCGATCGCAAGATCGACGTGCTGGTGCGCGCACGCGAACAGGACCGCGCCTCGGTGGCGGACATCCGCAAGATCATCGTCAATCCGCAGAGCGAACGTCCGGTCACACTCGACGCAGTCGCCGAAGTGATCGAGACGGTGGGCCCAAGCGAGATCCATCGCATCGACCAGACGCGGGTGGCGATCGTGTCGGCGAACCTGCGCGATGTCGATCTCGGCACCGCAGTGGCGCGGGTGCGCACGCTGCTGCGCGAGCAGCCGCTGGGTGCCGAGGTTCGGGTAGCCTTCGGCGGGCAGAGCGAGGAGCTCGATGCCTCCGCGCGGTCGCTGATTTTCGCACTGGCGCTGTCGATCTTTTTGGTCTACCTGGTGATGGCCTCGCAGTTCGAATCGCTGTTGCATCCGTTCGTGATCATGTTCACCATTCCGCTGGCGATGGTCGGCGCGGTACTGGCGCTGTGGCTGTCGGGCTCGCCGCTGTCGGTGGTGGTGTTCATAGGCCTGATACTTCTGGTCGGCATCGTGGTCAAGAACGCGATCGTGCTGATCGACAAGGTCAACCAGTTGCGCGAGGCCGGGATGCCCAAACGACAGGCCTTGTGCGAAGGCGCCGAATCGCGTCTGCGACCGATCATCATGACGACGTTGACCACCCTGTTCGGCTTTGCCCCGCTGGCGTTCTTCGGCGGTGAGGGCGCTGAAGTACGCGCACCGATGGCCTTGACCGTGATCGGTGGACTTGCGGTCTCGACCCTGTTGACGCTGCTGGTGATTCCAGTGGTTTACGATCTGCTCGATCGCAGCAGCGATGCCAGTTTCCGCGCACGCGCGAATCTGGCCGCGCAGAGCGGTGGCACCCAGGAAACCGCATGAACATCGCCAAGCTCAGCCTGCAGCGGCCGGTGACGGCGGTGATGTTCTATGTCTCGCTGCTGGTGATCGGGCTTATTGCGGCGGTGCGCCTGCCGCTGGAGCAGTTTCCGGAGGTGAACCTGCCGTTCGTGCTGGTCGAGCTGCCGTATCCAGGCTCGACACCCGAGGAGGTCGAACGCAGCGTGACGCGCCCGGCCGAGGAGGCGCTCGCGACCCTGCCGGGCATCGGTGCGATGAACTCGGTCAGTCGCGCGGACGGTGCGAGCGTATTCCTGCGCTTCACCGACTGGGGCCGCGACATCGAGCTGACCGCATCCGAGGCGCGCGATCGGCTTGACGCGATCCGCGCCGAACTGCCGAGCGACTTCCAGCGCTACTTCGTGCTTAAGTTCTCGCCCAGCGACGCGCCGCTGATGCAGGTGCGTTTTGCGTCCAACCGCGATTTGCGCGGCGAATACTTCATGATCCAGCGCCTGTTCCAGCGTCGCATCGAGCGACTGCCGGGAGTGGCGCGCGTCGACATCACCGGCGCGCCGCCACCGGAGATCGAGATCGCGATCGACCCGGCGCGCATCGGTGCGCACAACATCAGTCTCAACCAGTTGGCCGACAAGCTGCGCTCGGTGAACTTTTCGGTATCCGCGGGCTCCATCGACACCGGCAAGCAGCGCCTGCGGGTGCAGCCGGTAGGCGAGATCCGCGAACTCGATGAACTGCGCAATCTGGTGCTCGACGAGCGCGGGCTGCGGCTGTCGGATATCGCCGATGTGCGGCAGAGGCGGCAAAAACAGGATGTGGCGCGCCGGCTCGAGGGCCGACCCGCGGTCGGTATCCAGATCTATCGCGAGCGCAACGCAAACCTGGTCGACGTCTCGAAGGTCGCCAATGCCGAACTCGAAGCCCTGAAGGCCGAGCCCGAACTCAGCGGTGTGGAGTTCCTGATCATCTCCGACCAGGCGCAGAGCGTCACCAGCTCGGTCAACGAGCTGATCGAAGCAGGCGTGATCGGGTCGATCCTGTCGCTGCTGATGCTGTACTACTTCCTGCGCCACTGGCCGAGCACCTTGATGGTGAGCCTGGCGATCCCGATCTGCATCGTGATCACCCTCGGCATCATGTCGTTTGCCGGGATGACGCTGAACATCCTGACCATGATGGGCCTGCTGCTGGGCATCGGCATGCTGGTCGACAACGCGGTCGTGGTGGTCGAGAGCATCTATCAGTATCGCGAGAAGTA
>JBBSDI010000153.1:0-8549 GCA_038249585.1 Lysobacterales bacterium
GTGGGGCAGCAGGTGGGGTGCGGGTCGGCACGCATGAACATCACGTTCCGGATCGCGGGAATCTGCGGCGCTGCGTTCGGCCTGTCCGCGACCGCGCTCGCGGCGATCGGCAGTCATGCGCTGGCGCCTTCGCTCGATGCCCAAGACCTGCGCCGCTACGGACTCGCGGTGGGATTGATGTTCGTGCACGCACTGGCACTGGTGGCGATCGGGGCGCTCGCACGCACTGCGATCGCCGGCCTGCTGTTGACGCTGTCGAGCATCGCAATGGTGATCGGCGTGCTGGCGTTCAGCGGCAGCCTGCTCGCCCGCGTGCTGTTCGACTCATCGAGCATGCTCGCGCCTGCGGGTGGCATCGCGCTGATGATCGGCTGGCTGCTGCTGGCAATCTGGTTCTTCGGTGCGCAGCATTCATCGCGTTAGAGGCTGAGTGAGCGCTGTTTGTGGTGCAGTGCGGCGAAAATTGCAGCGGCGCATCGCGCGCAATCCAGAAAAACGTGCATGCTGCGTTGCAGTATTGCGTCAGCCGTACGACATGCGGCGCATAATCCACCGACCGTGCCGCAGTTCGGCACAGCAGGGAGGGTTTTATGCGTACTGAATCTTCGCCACGCGCTGTCGTGCGTCGCACGTTGTGTCTGGCTGTTTCCATGGCGCTGGCGGTTGCAGCCAGTGCGGCATCCGCGCAGTCCACCATCAGCGCACCAGGGCTGAGTGCACCGGGCAGCATCACCTATGACGCCGAGGGCGTGCCGGTCATCCAGGCGAGCAACGAAAACGATGCCGCGTTCCTGACCGGCTACGCGCACGCGCGCGATCGTTTCTGGCAGATGGACTTCAACCGTCGCGGTGCCAGCGGCACGGTCGCCGAGTTGGTCGGCGCACCGGCGCTGGCCAACGACGTGCAGACGCGCACGTTGGGACTGCGGCGCGCGGCCGAAGCCACGTGGGCAGCACTGAGCGCGGATACCCGCGGCTGGCTCAAGGCGTATGCCGACGGGGTCAACCTCTGGCTGCAAACCAATCCGCTGCCGCCGGAGTACGGCGCACTGGAACTCACCCGCGCGGCACCATGGTCGCCGGTGGATTCGCTGGTGATCGGCAAGGCGCTGGCGTTCCAGCTGTCGTTCGACCTCGATACCGATTTCACCATTCGCGCGGGCACCTACCAGGCTGCGGGCGCTGCCGGTGGTTTCAACGGCAGTGCGCTGTTTTCGGAGGATACGCATCGCTCGCAGGGCGCGGACGATCGGGTATCCATCACCGACTTCCGTCCCAGCAGCGGCAGTATTGCAGTCGATGACGCCAAAGCGTCGATCGCCGAGGAGTTGCCGCAGATCGATCCCGAAGTAGTGGCGCTGGCACGCAAGTGGCAGGACCAGGTGGTGGACAATCCCCTGATCGCCAAGGTGATGCAGCGCAACGAGGGCAGCGTCGGCAGCAACTGGTGGATGGTGTCCGGGTCGCGCACCGCTTCCGGTCGTCCGCTGATCGCCAACGATCCGCACCTGAGTCTCGACACGCCGTCGATCTTCCAGGAAGCGCACATCATCGCCGGCACCACGGTCAACCTGCGCGGCGCATCGCTGCCGGGCACGCCGGTGGTAGCGCAGGGCTGCACACCGCGCTTCTGCTGGGGCTCGACGGTCAATCCGATGGATGTCACCGACACCTTCTCGGAAACCTTCGTGGTCAACACCTACGGCCTGCCGACGCATACCGTCTACCAGGGTCGTATCGAACCGGTACAGACGCTGTTCCAGAGCTTCATCGTCAATCGCCTCGACGGCGTGGCGGACAATGCCGCGCGCGAAAATTCGATCGGCTATCTCAATGGCGGCGTCACCGTCATCGTGCCACGCCGCAACAACGGACCAGTGGTGTCGATCACCGGCACTACCGGCCTGTCGGTGATGTACACCGGCTGGGGTGCGACCTTTGAACTCGACTCGTTCCGGCAGATCGGTCGCGCGCAAAACCTCGAGCAGTTTCGCACCGCGCTGAGCAGCTTCGATTTCGGCTCGCAGAATTTCGGCTATGCCGACGTCGACGGCAACATCGCCTACTTCACTTCCGCCGAGGCACCGATCCGCGACGACCTGCAGAATCTGAACAATGTCGACGGCAGTCCGCCGTTCCTGATCCGCGATGGATCCGGTACGCGGCGCAACGAGTGGCTGCCGGTGAGCAACCGCCAGCTCAATCAGGCGGTGCCCTACGAGATACTCAGCATCAGCGAGATGCCGTTCGCGATCAACCCGGCCAGCGGCTACATCGCCAACGCCAACAACGATCCGATCGGCACCACGTCGGACAACAATCCGCTCAACCAGGTGCGCCCACGCGGCGGCTTGTATTACCTCAATCCCGGCTATTCCTCGCTGCGCATGGGCCGCATCGATCGGCTGATCCAGGCCAGACTCGCCAACGGTGGCCAGGCCAGTCAGGACGACATGCGCGCCTGGCAGGCCAACAACTCGCCGCGCGATGCGGAGATCCTGCTGCCGTTCCTGCTTGCCGCGGCCACCAACGGCGCGGCCGGCAGTGCGTGGCCGGAACTGCGCACATTGGCCAGCGATCCGACCGTGGTTGCTGCCATCGCGCGTCTGCGCACGTGGGACTTCTCCACGCCGACCGGAATTCCGCAGGGCTTCGACCCCGGCGACGATCCTGCCGCGTTGCCGCAGCCGGGTGCAACCGAAGTCGCAAACTCGGTCGCGGCGACGCTGTATGCGGGCTGGCGCAGCCAGGCGATCCGACAGGTCATCGACGCCACCCTGACCCGCATCGGCGCGGGCAGCCAGGTGCCCGGCAACAACGAAGCGGTCAGCGCGCTGGCGTTCCACCTGCGCGGCTTCGGCACGCGGCGCGGCACCGGCGTTTCGGGCGTGAACTTCTTCCAGGTCGCCAATGCGCCCTCGCCGGAAGCCGCGCGCGATTTCCTGCTGTTGCGTGCACTGCGCGATGCCATCGCCCTGTACCAGGGCGAATCCTTCGCCGCAGCGTTCAATCGCTCGAGCAATCTCGACGACTATCGCTGGGGCCGTCTGCACCGGATCGTGTTCGATCATCCGCTGGGCGGGCCGTTCAACCTGCCGGACACTGCAGGCACCTACGGCTTCACCAACCTCTCGCCGCAGTTGCCCGGCGTTGCGCGTCCGGGCGGCTATGAGGTGCTGGATGCATCCGGACACGGCGTGCGCGCCAACTCCGTCAACGGCTTCATGTTCGGCAGCGGTCCTGCACGCCGTTTTGTCGGCGAGATGACCGATGGCTTCACGCCATCGCAGATTCTGCCCGGCGGCCAGAGCGGTGTGCTCGGCAGCCCACGCTACGCGAGCCAGCTCGGGCGCTGGCTGACCAACCGCTACAAGCCGATGCCGCTCAACGTCGCCGCCGCCACCGCCGCGCCATCTGCGGTGTTGAGCTTCCAGCCGCGCCCGTAGTCCGCAAACGCGGGTCCGCCCCGGACCCGTCGGTGAATGCACGCCGCTCTCCCGCGCCACGGGGGAGCGGCGCTGTCGCTACACTGCGCCCCCGCACTCGCGTGGGATCGTGCATGCCAGCCCAGCAGGTTCCGACACGTGCGCAGCGGCGCGCGGCTGCAGGCGCCCTCGAGCACGCTACGCCCACGCGTGCGCGCAAAGCCCGTGCACATCCGCGCGGCTTCAAGGTCGCCACCGCGCAGGCAGCGCTCGCCAAGGCCGACAGGTCGCTTGCGCGCTGGATGCGCAGGATCGGTCCGCTCGATATCCACTGGCGCGATCCGTTCGCGCCGGTCGATGCGCTGGCGCGCGCGATCCTCTACCAGCAGCTGTCCGGCAAGGCGGCGGCAACCATCGTGGCGCGGGTCGAGGCAAAACTCCCGCACGGCCCGCATTTCCATCCGCAGGACCTGCGCGAGATAGGAGTCGACGTACTGCGCGGCTGCGGGGTTTCGGGCAACAAGGTGCTGGCGCTGAAGGATCTCGCCCACAAGGCCATCGAGGGCGTGCTGCCGCAGGTGCAGGAACTGCGTTGGCTCGACGATCAAGCCCTGATCGAGCGCCTGACCGCGGTGCGCGGCATCGGTCGCTGGACGGTTCAGATGATGCTGATGTTCCGCCTCGGGCGCCCCGACGTGCTGCCGGTCGACGACCTGGGTATCCGCAAGGGCGCACAGATCGTGCTCGGCCTCGCCGATGTGCCCAAGCCGAAGCAGCTCGCCGAACTCGGCCAGCGCTGGGCGCCGTGGCGCACCCTGGCCAGCCTTTACCTGTGGCGGGTGGCGGATTTCGGCAGCGTCGCCAAGGCAGTGGTCAAGCGCTCGCAGGATCGCTGAAGCGATAGCACTGGGCAGGTGACGGCGACCCGCATGCCGGTTGATACTCGACGACACCACTTTGCCGCGAAAGCCACCATGCCCGTGAATCGCCGACTTATCGTCCTGCTCGCCGCGCTGCTGCCCACGATTGCGCTGGCGGCACCGCCAGCATTCGCGCCCATCGACGTGTTCGCACTCGAATGGGCCGAACGACCGATACTTGCACCCGACGGCAAGCGCGCCGTCTATCAGCGCAGCTTTTTCGATATCGGCAAGGACGTGCGACGCAGCAATCTGTGGCTGATCGATGTCGCCACGGGCGCCCAGCAACCGCTGACCACCGGCAACCGCAATGATCGTGGCGCGGTGTGGTCGCCGGATGGTCGACGCATCGCGTTTGTGTCCAGCGATGAGGGCAAGGCGCAGATCTTCGTGCGCTGGCTCGACAGCGGCGCGACCGCGCGGGTGACCCAGCTGCAGGCAGGCCCCGGTAATCTGGCGTGGTCGCCGGACGGCAAACAGATCGCGTTCACCCAGCGCGTGCCGGCCGAGACCAAGGCGCTGGCCACCGACATGCCCAAGCCGCCGAAGGGCGCCGAATGGGCGGAGCCGGTGAAGGTGATCGACCAGTTCACCTACCGCTTCGACGGGGCCGGCTACGTGGAGCCCGGTTACAGCCACGTATTCGTGGTCGGTGCCGAGGGTGGCGCGCCGCGTCAGGTGAGCGCGGGTGAACATGATTTCGACGGGCCGCTGGTGTGGGCGCGTGATGGCGCGTCGCTGATCCTCGCTGCCAATCCGGTCGCCGAATCGGAGTTCGATCCGCTGGAGAGCGATCTGTACCGGATCTCACTGGCCGACGGCGCGCTCACCCGCCTGACCACGCGCAACGGGCCGGACAACAGCCCGTCGCTGTCCGCTGACGGTCGCCAAGTGGCCTATGTGGGCTTCGACGACCAGCGGCTCGGTTACCAAAACACGGTCCTGTCGGTACTGGACCTGGCCAGTGGCAGCACCCGCGCATTGACCGCAGGCTTCGATCGCAGCATCGACAACCCGCAGTGGGATGGCGATCGCGGCATCTACTTCAGCTTCGACGATCGTGGGGTGACGCGCATCGGCTGGGTCTCCGCACGGGGCGGCGAGGTCGAAGTGGTGGCATCCGATCTCGGCGGCACCGCGATGGGCCGGCCGTACGACGGCGGGTCGTTGCATGTGGCCGGCGGTCGCGTGGTCTACACCCACAACAGCAACTACCGGCCGGCCGATATCGCGGTGGTGTCGCGCGGCGGCAAGCCGCGGGTACTGACCGCGCTCAGCGACAGCCTGCTGTCGGCGCGCACGCTCGGCAAGGTCGAGGAGCTCACCTGGAAATCCGGTTTCGACCAGCGCGAGGTGCAGGGTTGGCTGGTGTACCCGCCGGGCTTCGATGCTGCGAAAAAGTATCCACTGCTGCTGGAGATCCACGGTGGGCCGTTCGCCAACTATGGTCCGCGCTTCGCACCCGAGATCCAGATGTATGCAGCCAAGGGCTATGTGGTGCTGTTTGCCAATCCGCGCGGCAGCACCAGTTACGGCGCCGAGTTCGCCAACCTCATCCATCACAACTACCCCGGCCAGGATTACGACGATCTGATGAGTGGCGTCGATGCGGCCATCGCGCGAGGGTTCATCGACGACAACAACCTGTTCGTCACCGGCGGCAGCGGCGGCGGCGTGCTGACCGCATGGATCGTCGGCCATACCGAGCGCTTTCGCGCCGCAGTTTCGGCCAAACCGGTCATCAACTGGTACAGCTTCGTGCTCACGGCCGACGCCTACGGACTGTTCAGCGACTACTGGTTTCCCGGCAAGCCGTGGGACCACGTAGAGCACTACATGAAGCGATCGCCCATCAGCTACGTCAAGAACGTGCGCACGCCGACCATGCTCATCACCGGCGAGGCCGACCATCGCACGCCGATCTCCGAATCCGAGCAGTACTACCAGGCCCTGAAGCTGCTCAAGGTCGACACCGCGCTGGTACGCATTCCCGGCGCTTCGCATTCGATCAATGCGCGGCCCAGCCAGATGATCGCGCAGATACTCAATACGGCAGCCTGGTTCGAGCGTCATCGCTACCGGGCCGACACGGATGGCAAGGCCAGCACCCCGACCGCCGCCGCTGCGGCGCCCGATGGTCGATGACGATTGCAATCCAGCGGCGCGATCGCGATGTTCGTCGTATTCATCCACGGCCCGGCCGCATCCGGCAAGTACACCATCGGGCGCCGATTGTCCGATTTGAGCGGGCTTGCGCTGTTCCACAATCATCTCGCGGTCGATACGGCGAAGGCGCTGTTCGATTTCGGGACGCCCGGCTTCAATGCGCTGCGCGCGGCGATCTGGCGTAGCGCATTCACCGAGGCCGCGCAGGCGCAACGCTCGTTCATCTTCACCTTTCATCCCGAGGCGAGCGTCGCGCCTTCGCTGATCGCCGATCTGGTCGCACTGGTGGAGTCGGCAGGCGGAACGGTGCATTTCATCGCGCTGCATTGTGCGCCTGCAATCGTGCTTGAGCGCCTTGGCCAGGCCAGCCGCAAGGGATTGGGCAAGCTCACCGACCCCGAGCTGTATCGCACGATCGACGCACAGGGTGGCTTCGATTTTCCAGCGCTGCCCTCGCCGCTGGTTCAGATCGATACCGGGCTCATGGGTGCGGACGCGGCGGCGGCCAAAATCGCCGCAGCGTTGCACTGAACGATCGGCGCGGTGACGCTGAAGTCTCGCTCCGTCGAGGCTGCGACTCAGCCGGCGACGATCTGCAGCTTGATGTTCAGATCGCCCAGGTACTTGCGCTCCTGCTCGATGTCCGCGTGCGACAGCGGATGGGTCTCCAGCCATTGCCGCGGCAGGCCGAGGCGCAGGCTGCGCTCGCTGGCCTTCAGAGTGATCGGCGGCAGTTTTTCGCCGGTGCGCGCGCGATGCAGCAGTGCTGCCAGTCGCAGCAGCACTGCCAGCCGCGCGGCCGGCGTTGCGAGTCGCTCGGGCAGCGCGTTGAGCACCTCCAGTGGAATCGCGCGCCGCTGGGCGCGAACGATGAACGCGAGCGCCTGCTGTTCCTGGTGGCTGAAACCGAACAAATCGGATTGTCCGACGAGGTAGGCGCCATGCACATGGTGCTGGCTGTGGGCGATGGTGAGGCCGATCTCGTGCACGCGTGCGCACCAGGCGAGCCAGGCGTGCTGGTCGGGGCCCAGTTCCCAGTCGTCGGCGACCTGGGCCAGCAGCAGTAGTGCGGTGTCCTCCACGCGCTGCGCCTGCTCGCGATCGGCGCCGTAGCGACTGGCGAGACCTTCGATGCTGGCTTCGCGCGGATCGGTCTGCGCGGCGCGGCCGAGCATGTCGTAGAGCAGGCCCTCGCGCATCGCGGTGTCGCAAACCCGCATGCGCTCGATGCCCAGCGCGCGAAACACGGTGTCGAGGATCACCGCGCCGCCTGCGATCACCGGACGGCGCTCCTCGGACAGTCCGGGCAGCTTGATCTTGTCGATCTCATCGGCGTGCAGCAGGCGTTCGCGGATATCGTCCAGGCCCGCGCGGGTGATCACGTTGTCGCCATGGCCCAGCGCCTCGTTGATCGCGCCGAGTGCGCGCGCGGTGCCGGATGAGCCGATGCACTCGGTCCAGCCGACTGCCTTGTAAGCGGCTGCGAACTGCTGCAGTTCGACCTCGATTTCGGTCTGTGCGCGCTGCCAGCGCTTGCGGTTGAGCTTGCCGTCGTCGAAGAAACGCAGGGTGCTCGCCACGCAGCCCATCTGCAGGCTTTCGGTTTCCAGCGCCGCGAACTCGCGACCGATGATGAACTCGGTGCTGCCGCCGCCGATGTCGACCACCAGCCGGCGCTGCTTGGAGCGTGGCAGGCCATGGGCGACGCCCAGATAGATCAGACGCGCCTCTTCGCGGCCGGATACCACCGCGATCGGCTGGCCCAGCGCGGTCTCGGCGGTCAGCAGGAAAGCGCGCGGGCTGCGCAGCCGGCGCACCGTATTGGTGGCCACCGCACGCACGCGTTCGGGCGGCAGATCGCGTAGGCGCTGGCCGAAGCGCGCCAGGCAACCCAAGGCCCGGCGATGGCGTTCGGGTTCGAGCGAGCCGTCGGCGCGCAGACCCAGCGCCATGCGCACCGTTTCGCGGACGCGATCGATCACGCGCAGGTCGCCGTGTTCGTAGCGCGCGACCACCAGATGGAAGCTGTTCGAGCCCA
>JBBSDI010000154.1:0-8473 GCA_038249585.1 Lysobacterales bacterium
CATTCGTCCGCTCAAGGACGGCGTGCGATTCCTGCTGATCATCTTCAAGATCGCGACGCTGTACTCGCCGCTCAAACTGTTCGTGCCTGCAGCCGCGATGTTCATGCTGCTCGGCGCCGGGTGGTATGGCTGGACCTACTATGACGCCGGCCGCTTTACCAACATGAGCGCGCTGTTGTTGAGCGCCGGGGTGGTCGTATTCCTGATGGGGCTGATTTCCGAGCAGATCACGGCGTTGACCTACACCCGCCCGCCCGGGTCATGAATCGGCTGCAGTCCTGGGCGAAGTGGGTGGCGAGGACGCCGCTGCACCCGCAATGGCTGGTGCCGCGACAACATGTACCCGCAGGACTCGCAACCGCCTCGGGGGTCGTGCTGGATATCGGCTCCGCGGACCGCTGGATCGCCCAACATTTGCCGCACGGCGTTCGTTACATTGCGCTGGATTACCCTGCGACTGGCCGCGATCTCTACGGTGCGTGTCCGGATGTCTTCGCCGATGGCGCGGCACTGCCGTTCGCCGACGGAGTCGTGGACGTCGTGACCTGCTTTGAAGTGCTCGAGCACGTGCGTTCACCGGATGCCGTACTGCGCGAGGTCGCCCGCGTGCTTCGACCCGGGGGTGCGGCGTACCTGTCGATGCCGTTCGCCTATCCGGTGCATGATGCGCCGCACGACTATCAGCGTTGGAGCCAGCATGGCTGGCGGCGCAGCGCTCTTGCGGCTGGGCTGGAGTGCATCAGCGTCGAGCCGACGACGAGCGGAATCGAGGCCGCGGGAGCCCTTGCCTGCCTCGCGCTGGCAGCGCCGTTGCAACACGCGCCGGCGTGGCGCCAAGCCATCGCGGCGCCCGCGCTCGCGCTCGCAGTTCCGTGCATCAACGCGTCAGCCTGGTTCGTCGGCCGGCTGTGGCCGGCATGGCCGGCGCTGTCGATCGGGCTGCGCGTCGAGTTGCGGAAGCCGTGAGGCGCGACACGCTGCTGGTCGTGAGCACGTCTTACCCCATATCGGCGGATGGGAGCGAGGCAGCGGGTGCATTCGTGGCCGATTTCGTGTCGACGATGGCGCGCCATGGGCCCGTGCGGGTCGTGGGGCCTGGGCGCATAGAGGGGCCGGATCGCGCAGCGACCCAGCCCACCTGGCGTTTCAGCGCCGGCGAACGCCCGCTGTCGCTGCTGTCGCCTTCGCGTCCGTGGCAGTGGCCGTTGATTGTCCGCACGCTGGCCTCGCTCCGTCGCCAGGTGCTCGAAGCGGACGCCGATGGCCGCGTGGGCCACGTCCTCGGCCTGTGGGCGCTACCCTCGGGATGGGCGGCCCGCAGCCTGGCTCGTCGCGAGCGCATCCCTTACTCGGTCTGGGCACTGGGCAGCGATATCTGGTCGCTGGGGCGATATCCGTTGGTCCGCGGCCTGCTCGGCTCGGTCTGCCGGGGGGCGACCCTTGCGTTTGCCGACGGCTTGAAGCTGGCAGCGGATGCACAGACCCTCTGCGGCCGGCAGTTCGATTTCATGCCGAGCTGCCGGCGCTTGGACGGCGTGCGGGCGGCGCCGGTGGCGGACCGAGCACCCTATCGCTACCTGTTCCTGGGGCGCTGGCATCCGAACAAGGGCGTCGACCTGCTTGTCGATGCCCTCGAACGCCTGTCGCCATCGGACTGGGCGCGCATCCGCGAAGTGCGCATCGCCGGCGGCGGGCCGCTCGCGCCAGTCGTCCAGGCCGCCGTTGCGCGGCTGCAGGCGGCCGGGCGTCCGTTGACGCTCAATGGTTACCTTGACCGGCAGCAGGCCTCGGCGGCGCTCGCCGCGGCGGACCGTCTGCTGCTGCCATCAAGGATCGAAAGCATCCCCGTGGTGTTCTCCGACGCGCTTGCGTACGGCTTGCCGATCGTGGCGATGCCGGTGGGCGACTTGCCTGTGCTGTTGGCCGAAGGCGGCGGCTGGTTGTCCGCCAGCGTCGATGCGGAAAGTTTCCTGCGGGCCATGCAGGCCAGCCTCGGGCCGTCGCCAGCGCCGTTGCCGGTGAAGCTGGCGGCGCGGTTCGATCTGGATCGTGTAGCCGAACGGCTGTGGCCCGCGTTGGGCCTCCACGGGGGGCGGGATGTCTGAGCACGATGGCGGGAAGGATCCGCGTTGGGGGGCCAGTGGCCGCGATGTCAAGGCGCTCGCGATCCTCGGCACGCTACGGGCAGAGTCCGGTGACCGCATCGTGGGTGGGCAGTGGCTTGATCTCGGCTGCGGGAGCGGCCTGATCGCTTCGTCGCTGGCGCGGCATGTCGGCGCGATCCAGGGCGTCGACCCGGAGCCTTGGAGTCGCTGGCCTGAACTCCAGGCAGTCCATCCGAACTTGCGCTTCGACGTCGGCGGGGTCGACGACCTGCCCGGCCTGGTGCCTGATGCCTCGATCGATGTCGCCCTGTGCAACCAGGTGTACGAACATGTCCCTGACGCTGCGGCCCTCGTCGCGGAACTGCATCGAGTTCTCAAGCCTGGCGGCACCTGCTATTTCGCGGGGCCAAACCTGCTGTGGCCCATCGAGCCGCATGTCCATCTGCCCTTCGTGCACTGGCTGCCGCGAGCGCCGGTCATCCGGTTCCTGTCGGCAATGGGGGTATCGCGCATCCGTGGCCTCGATGCCTGGTCGCTGGACGCGTGGCGACTGCGCGCCCTGCTTCGTGGCGCCGGCTTTGAGCTGCATTCGGCATTTCCCGCGCGCGCACGGGCCGGGATCGCGGTAGGCGAAGCAGGACTCGCGGCGCGACTGGCCGCGAGGATGCCCGCGTGGCTGGAGCGCTTGCTGCTTCCACTCTTCCCGGGGTTCGTCTTCATCCTGCGGAAGCCCCGCGGATGACGCCGACGGGGCGGCGCCGCTGGCTTGTGCGCGGGCTCTTGGCAGCACTAACCGCTGCCGCGCTGGCCTTCTTCATTGATGCCTACCTCGACGTGCAGCGACAGGGCGGGCTGCTTTGGCCGACCGCGGCGTCCTGGCCGTGGATCCTGGCTTCCCTCGCCATTGGCGTCGCCCATGTCGTCGCAATGGGTTGCGCCTTTGCCTGGTTGATCGGCTCGCAGGGCTTCCACCGGGTGGCGTCGATCTTCCTGTTCTCGCAAGCAGCGAAATATGTGCCGGGCAAGATCTGGGGTGTCGTCGCCCAACAGGCGTTGATGGGCCAGCAGTCCCGGCTGTCGCAGGTCTTCGGCGCGAACATCGCATTGGCGGCGATCCTGATTTGCTCGCAGCTGGCGCTGGCGCTGGCGGCGTCCCTTTATGGCCGCACGGGCGCATTCACCGCGGGCTTCGTCGGCGCCACTGTCTGCGTGATTGCCGGTGCGTTCGCCGCGTTGCTCCAGCATTTGCATCGCGCGCGTGGATGGCGGCTGCTGGTGCCATGGGCCCGCCCAGGGGTGGGCTTGGTGACGGGAGTATCCAGCGCGGTGTCGCTGCTGCTCACGGCACTGGCGTGGGCGGCACTCTTCGGTGGCGGCCTCGGGTATCGCATCGATGATGTGGCGACGTGGACGGCCGTCTCGGGTGCATCGTTCGTTGCCGGGATGCTGTCGGTGCTTCCGGGCGGGCTTGGCATCCGCGAAGCTGCCTTCGTCGCGTTCAGCGCCCATCTTCCATCGCTCTCCCCCGCCGAAGCGCCCATGCTCGCGCTGCTGACCCGGGCATGGCTGCTGGCGATCGATGCGGTTGCGGTGATCCTGGGTGTCGCCGGCCTGTTGGCCATGCGCGTGAGGAAGCGGACATGAAGATGCTCAAGATGGCCTGGTTCGTCGCGGCAACCGCGCTGCTGGCGCTGATCCCGCATCCGCGCTGGCGAGCGTGGTGGCTACGTTGCCTCGGTGCCCAGGTCGGACGCGGCGTCCGCGTGCATCCCTGTCGGTTCATCAACCACGAACTTGGGTTCTCCAACCTGCGGATCGGCGATGGTGTGTACCTTGGCGCTGATTGCTTGCTGGACCTGGCCGGGTCCCTGGATATCGAGGCTCGCGCGACGGTATCGGCCCGTTGCGTGCTGATTACCCATGTCGATCCGGGGCAGTCGCACGGTAACCCGCTTGTACGATTGTACCCGCCGAGCCGGCGAGGCTGCCGGATCGGGCAGGAAGCGTGGCTCGGCGTGGGTGTGGTCGTCCTCGAAACCGGTGATGTCGGCGCGGGATCCGTTGTCGCGGCCGGCAGCGTCGTCACCGGCCAATTGCCCGCGCGGCACCTGTGCGTCGGCCAACCCGCGCGGCCAACGCGCCGGCTATCGGAGGCTGGTTAGGCCGATCGAGAACTCCCGGCGATCACTTGGCGAACCGCTGCGATGACGCGCTCGACGTCGGCATCGGTGAGCTTGGGCGTGATCGGGAGGCTTACTGTCTGGCGGCCGATGCGGGCGGCGTGCGGCCAGCGTTCGGGCTGCCAGCCGAAGCGCTGTTGGTACACCGGGTGCTCGGGCAGCGAGAGGTAGTGCACGCCGGTGCCGATGCCCTGGTCCGTCATCGCATCCAGAAAGTCGTCGCGGCTGATGCCGGCGCGCGCTTCGTCCACCATCACCGTATACAGGTGGTACGCATGCCGCGTGTCGAGAGCGGGCACGGCAGGCAGGCCCAGCGGCAGTTCGGCGAAGGCCTCGTCGTAGCGGCGCCAGATCGCCTCGCGGCGATGCCAGCTGGGCTCCACGCGCGCGAGTTGGTGCAGGCCGATCGCGGCTTGCAGGTCCATCATGTTGTACTTGAAGCCGCACTCCACCACCTGGTAATGACGGTAGCCCTTGTCGCTGAAACGGTGCCAGGCGTCCTTGCTCATGCCGTGCAGTGCGAGCATCCGCGCGCGGGCCATGGCGGCCTCGTCTCGGGCGAGGATCATGCCGCCCTCGCCGGTGACCACGTTCTTGGTGACGTAGAAGCTGAAGCAGCCGAAGTCGCCGAAAGTGCCTGCTTTTGCACCGTGGTACTCGGTCTCGATCGCGTGGGCACAGTCCTCGATGACCACCAGGTTGTGGCGCTTGGCGATCGCCATGATCAGGTCCATCTCGCACGGACGGCCGGCGAAGTGGACCGGAATGATCGCGCGCGTGCGCGGTGTGATGGCCGCCTCGATGGCTGCCGGGTCGATGTTCTGGGTCGCCGGGTCGACATCCGCGAGAACCGGCGTCAGCCCAGCGTGCACGATCGCGTTCACCGTAGCGCAGAAGGTCAGCGGCGTCGTGATTACTTCCGAGCCGGGCTCCAGGCCTGCAGCGACCATGCTGACGTGCAGTGCCGCCGTGCAGGAGTTCACGCCGGCAGCCTGCGTCGGCTCCAGGCCCTTGTAAGTGGCGAAATCGGATTCAAAGCGCTTGACCCGTGGGCCGGTTCCGAGCCAGCCCGACCGCAGGCAGGCTTCTACTTCGGCGATCTCCGCCTCGCGGATATCAGGTGCAGCAAAAACCAGGAACGGCGCGGTCATTCGACGGTGCTTTCTTGTTGCGGGTGGGGGTTTACCGAAGGTTACTTGATGATTATGCCCAGCTGCCTTGTACGTTTCACCACCGCCTCCGCAAGTTGATCTTGGTGTTCCTCGCGTTGGGGCGCGTCCTTCATCCATCCGCGCCCCCTTCGGTAGGCGCCGCAGCAGACGCAAACGCCATCACAAACGGGGTTTGCAGGCTGAGAGACAATCCGGACGCTCTGGTCGCGGCTGGTCTGGCATCGCGAGCGTACTACCGACAGCACCCATCGTTCGACAGGCTGCCGCATCATTGGGAGCGGATGCCGATGCCCAACTCGGATGGCCGCAGGTGGTTCCGCTGCTTTGGCAGAATCAGCCTGTTGACCCTTTGTAACCTTCACGAAGGACTGTAATCAGTTCTTTCAAGTGCCTGTTTGAGGTACCGTTCCATCCTGAGGGGAGTGTCTGGAACAATGACCATGCAAATGAACCCCGCAGCGCTGTCCGGCCTCAGCGGCATTGCCCGCCGTCTCGTGGTGGACGCCGCGCTGTCTGAGGACGACGCTCGCAAAGCGGCGGAGGCCGCAGCGCGCCAGAAAATCCCGTTGGTCAGCTATCTGGTTGCGAACGGGATCTGCTCGGCGACTGCGGTGGCCGGCGCTGCCGCCGCCGAGTTCGGGATGCCGCTGTTCGACGCGCGTGCGCTCGACCTGCGGGCGGCCCCGCTCAAGATAGTCGAAGAAAAGCTCATCGAGACCCATCAGGCGCTGCCGCTGTTCAAGCGCGGCAACCGGCTGTTCATCGGCATCGCCGATCCGACCAACCTGCGCGCACTGGACGAGATCAAGTTCCACACCAACATGTCGATCGAGCCGATCATCGTACCGGAGGACCTGCTCGGGCGGCTGATCGAGCAGGCCCTGGCTGGCGCGGAATCGCTGGTCGCACCGGGTGGCGAGGACGAGGGGCTGGAGAATCTCGATCTGGAGGCCGGCAATGACGACGGCAGCGGCGGCGACGACGGCGACAGCGCCGCCGACGATACCCCGATCGTGAAGTTCGTCAACAAGGTGCTGCTGGACGCGATCAAGCGCGGCGCTTCCGATATCCACTTCGAACCCTATGAGCAGATGTACCGCGTGCGTTTGCGCATGGACGGGATCCTGCGCGCGATTGCATCGCCGCCGCAGAAGCTGAATGCGCGCATTGCCTCGCGCTTGAAGGTGATGGCGGGCCTGGACATCGCCGAGCGCCGCGTGCCGCAGGACGGGCGCCTGAAGCTGAACATCTCCAAGACCAAGTCGATCGACTTTCGCGTCAGTACCTGCCCTACCCTGTTCGGCGAAAAAGTGGTGCTGCGGCTGCTGGATGCCTCGGCCGCGAAAATGGGTATCGAGAAGCTGGGCTACGAGGAAGACCAGAAGAAGCTGTTTCTGGACGCCATCTCCAAGCCCTACGGCATGGTGCTGGTGACCGGGCCCACCGGTTCGGGCAAGACGGTGTCGCTGTACACCGCGCTGAACATCCTCAACACCGATGGGGTGAACATCTCCACCGTCGAGGACCCGGTGGAAATCCGCGTGCCGGGCATCAACCAGGTGCAGCAGAATGCCAAGCGCGGCATGACCTTCGCCGCCGCACTGCGCAGCTTTCTGCGCCAGGACCCGGATATCGTGATGGTCGGCGAGATCCGCGACCTGGAGACCGCCGAGATCGCGATCAAGGCCGCGCAGACCGGGCATATGGTGCTGTCGACCCTGCATACCAACGATGCACCCCAGACGGTGGCGCGCCTGATGAACATGGGCATCGCGCCGTACAACATCACCTCGTCGGTGACCCTGATCATCGCGCAGCGCCTCGCGCGCCGCTTGCACGAATGCAAACGCCCCCTGAAACTGCCGCGCGAGGCCCTGCTCGCCGAGGGGTTCAAGGAAAACGAGGTGGACAGTCTGCAAATCTTTGAACAAGTAGGCTGTTCCGGCTGCAATGACGGGTATAAAGGACGGGTTGGCATCTACCAGGTGATGCCGATGGCCGAGGCGATCCAGCGGATCATCCTGTCCGGCGGCAATGCGATGCAGATTGCCGCGGCGGCCCTGGAGGCCGGGGTCAACGATTTGCGCCTTTCTGCCCTGAAGAAAGTGAAGGACGGCTGGACCAGCCTTGCCGAAATCAACCGCGTGACGAAGGACTAAGCCATGGCCACCGCAACCGCCAAAGCCAGCGTACAGAGCCGCACCCAGATCAACCCGATGCAGACCTTCGTGTGGTCGGGCAAGGACAAGCGCGGCATCATCATCAAGGGCGAAAGTCAGAGCAAGAACGCCAACCTGCTCAAGGCCGACCTGCGCAAGCAGGGCATCACGCCGGGACGGGTGGCGACCAAGTCGCGGCCGCTGTTCGGCTCGGCCGGCAAGCGCATCTCGGCGCGCGAGATCGCGATCTTCGCGCGCCAGCTGGCCACCATGATGCAGGCCGGCGTGCCGATGGTGCAGGGCTTCGAGATCGTGGCCGGCGGGCAGACCAATGTGCGCATGAAGGACATGCTGATCGGGGTCAAGACCGAGATCGAGAGCGGCTCGACCCTGGCCGAGTCGCTGGGCAAGTATCCGGTGCAGTTCGACTCGCTGTTCTGCAACCTGGTGCGCGCGGGTGAATCGGCCGGTGTTCTGGACACCGTGCTCGATACCATCGCCAGCTACAAGGAAAACATCGAAACCCTCAAGGGCAAGATCAAGAAGGCGCTGTTCTATCCGGCGATGGTGTTAGCAGTGGCGATCCTGGTCTCGGCGATCCTGCTGATCTTCGTGGTGCCGACCTTCCAGGGTCTGTTCCAGTCGGTGGGCGCGGACCTGCCGGCGTTCACGTTGATGATCGTCGCCGCATCGGACTTTCTGGTGTCCTATTGGTGGCTGGTGCTGCTGGTCACTGCCGGCTCCATCTTTGGCTTCATCACCATCCTCAAGCGCTCGCCAGCCTTGCAGCGGACCATGGACCGCTTGACGCTGAAGCTTCCGGTGATTGGTCAGATCATGCGCAATTCGGCCATCGC
>JBBSDI010000155.1:0-8467 GCA_038249585.1 Lysobacterales bacterium
GCGGCTCGAAGTGGCGCTTGACCGTGATCGCGTAGAAGGTCTCGATCAAGTCGGGCACCACGCAGTACTCGACGAGCTGGCCGCTCGACAGCTCGTCGCGCACCACCACCGACGGCAGCAGGGCCACGGCACCCGAGTCGCGGGCCAGCAGTCGCAGCAAGGCCATGTCGTCGACCTCGGCGAGCACCTGGCAGCGCAGGCCGTGCTGCTCGCACATCAGGTCGAAGGCGGCGCGGATGTCGCTGTCGCGGCCGGGCAGCAGCAAGGGCACTTCGGCCAGCTCCTGCGGAAAGCGGAAGGCACGCCGACTTGACCGCGGCCTGCCCACCAGGCTGACCGGCTGGCGCGCGATGCTGCGGCAGCGCCACGGGTGGTCGGCGTCGGCGTGTACGCGCCGGTTCGACAGCACGACGTCGAGCGTATGCACACGCAGGCGCTGCAGCAGTTCCTCCAGGCTGCCCGACTGCAGCACCAGTCCGACATCGTTGCGGGTCAGCAGCGGCTTGACGAAGTTCTCCTGGAAATTGCGCGACAGCGTCGCCACCGAGCCGATGCGCAGCACCTGCCGCTTCTGCATGGCGCCGTCGCGCAGCATCGCCAGCAGTTCGTTGCCCGAGGTGAAGATCGACTCGGCGTAGGTCAAGGTCAAGCGGCCGGCCTCGGTGATCTGCAAAGTTCGGCCGACCCGGTTGAACAGCGCATGGCCGAGCTGCTCTTCGAGCCGCTTGATCTGCGTCGACAGCACCGACTGCGAGACGTGCAGCCGGGCGGCCGCTCGCGTCAGGTTGCCCTCCTTGGCTACGGCCCAGAAGTAGTGCAGGTGGTGAAAGTTCAGTCGCGACATGCGCGGAAGTATCTACTTTATGGAACGGTTTGTCAGCGACAATGAATTTTACGGAACGCATTGCAAGCGCCAAAGTCGCCGCGGTCCGAAACCTGCGAGACCATGCACCATGGAACCGAACCTGTTGGACCTCTCGCCCTGGCGTGCGGCGGTGCTGGCGCTGGTGCCGTTGCTCTACATGGTTGCTGCGGGCGCTGCCACGGCGTTGGGACAACGGCCCGACGCAGGTTGGCGTATCGCCCGCTGGAGCGCGGCGCTGGCGCTGGGCGCGGCACTGCTGTCGCTCGGTAGCCTGGTGGCTGACGGGGCGGCGCTGCTGCGCGGGCCCGCGCTGGCCTCGCTGGGTGACGCGGGTGCACTGCACTTGAGCTTGCGCGGCGACACGCTGGGCTGTCTGGTGCTGGTGCTGGTCAGCTTCATCGGCTGGGTGATCACGGGCTACTCGCAGTCTTACCTTGGCGGTGCCAAGGGCCAGCCGCGCTACATCCGTGGGCTGATGCTGACGCTGGCTGCGGTTGCGCTGCTGGTGGTCACCAACAACCTGGCGGTGCTGACACTGGCCTGGATCGCCTCCAGCCTGTCGCTGCACGGACTGCTGACCTTCTTCGAAGATCGGCCGCAGGCGCAGATCGCGGCGCACAAGAAGTTCCTCGCCAGCCGGGTTTCCGACCTGTGCCTGCTGGGCGGTGTGGCGCTGGTCGGCATGCAACTGGGCACGCTGGAGATCGACCAGGCTGTCGCTGCCGCGCGCGCACTGTCCGAGACACCCGTGAGCCTGCAGGCTGCAGCACTACTGCTGGCAGCCAGCGCGCTGTTGAAGTGCGCGCAATTGCCGGTGCACGGCTGGCTGATCCAGGTGATGGAGGCACCGACGCCGGTGTCCGCGTTGCTGCATGCCGGGGTGGTCAACCTGGGTGGCTTCCTGCTCATCCGCATCGGCGCCCTCGTCGCCGACGTGCCCGCAGCGCAGGCCCTGCTGGTGGTGGTGGGCAGCGTCACCGCGGTGGTCGCGGCGCTGGTGATGATGACGCGCGTCAGCATCAAGGTGTCGCTGGCCTGGTCGACCTGCGCGCAGATGGGCTTCATGCTGATGCAATGCGGCCTGGGCCTGTACGAACTGGCCCTGCTGCATCTGGTGGCGCACTCGCTGTACAAGGCCCACGCTTTTCTCGCCGCCGGTGGTGCGGTGGAGCAAAACCGCTTGCGGCAGATGACGCCTTCGGCGCCGCCGCTGGGCGCTGCGACCTGGGGCCTCGGTGCGCTGGTCGGCATGGCCGTGGTCGCTGCCGCCGCGCTGGCGTGGGGCTTGAAACCGGCCGCCGAACCGGCGCTTTGGGCGATGGGCGGCATCCTCGCACTGGCGCTGGCGCCGCTGCTCACCGGGCCGCTGCTGCGGTCCGGCGCGCTCGGAGCACTGGCAGGGCTTGCCGGCGCGACGCTGGTCGCGCTGGCCTACTTCGGACTGCATGCGGTGTTCAGCGGCTGGCTCGGCGTGTCCGGCGCGGCTGCGGCCAGTCCGGTCCTGGTGGGCTGGGTGCTGGCGTGCTTCGGCGTGCTGTTCGTGGTGCAGGGCGCGGTAAGGATCTGGCCGCGTGGGGCGCTGGCGCACCGGCTCTACCCCACGCTGTTTGCCGGGCTGTACCTGGACGAACTGTTTACCCGGCTGACGTTCCGCGTGTGGCCGGCGCGAGTGCCAGCCTTGCCGGGCACGCTGGCCAAGCCCGCCTTGCAGCCGCAGTCCTGATCGCGCCTGCGCCCCACACGGGAGATTCGCCATGAACACCACCCTCGACACTGCGCGTCCGGCACCTGCCCTGGCCGCGGCACTGCAGCCCGCGATCGATCGCGCCTGCGCCCGCATCGCGCCGACCTGGCCGCTGGATCGTTTCATCGCGGTCAACCCCTATTGGGGCCATCTGGAACGTCCCATCGCTGCTGCTGCGGCACAGCTGGCCACGCTTTCGGGCAGCCCGATGCTGATCTCGCGCGAGGCCTTCGGCCGCCACTGGCAGGCCGGACAGGTGGGCCGCCAGCACCTGCAGGCGGCCATCACCGCCGCCGGCTCCGAGGAGACCGTGGATACGCTGCTGGCAAGCCTCGACGCCGCGCCCGCGCTGCCTGCACGCCTGCCGCTGGCCACCGACCTGGTCGACGCGCACCGTGACCTGGGCCATGCCATGGCCTGGCGCGACTACATCACGCACCACATCAGCCAGTGCTGCGCGGCCTTCTTCGACCAGGGCCAAGCCGCCTGGGGCCCGGACCGCGCTGGCGGCCTCTACCCGAGCTGGTTGCGGCAGTCGGCCCATGACCTGGGTCCGTCCATGTTGATGGGCTACCCCGGCTTCAGCGCGCGCGTGGCCCGTTTGCCCGCGCAACCGCAGGCACTGATTGCCGCCGCGATGCAGGCGCTGCAAGTGCCCGCCGCCGCGCACGAGGCCTACTTCACCGCGCTGCTGATGAGCATCAACGGCTGGGCATCCTGGTGCGCCTACCAGCGCTGGGAGGCGCGGCTGGAACAAGGCGACGACGAGCAAATCGTGCACCTGCTGGCGGTGCGGCTGGCCTGGGAGTGGCTGCTGCACGAGGGCCACAGTGAGCTGGGCGTGGCCAATGGCCTGGCCAGTGCCTGGCGAAGCAGCGACGCAAGCCTGGCACAGGCACACCGCGCGCAGCAGACCGACTGGTTGTGGCAAGCCGCGCTGGAACGCAGCTACCAGGAGCCGCTGTGCCACGGGCTGCATTTGGCTTCGGCCGCCACGGCCGTGCCGCCCGCCGTGCAGGCGGTGTTCTGCATCGACGTGCGCTCCGAGGTCTACCGCCGCGCGCTGGAAGCCAGCAGCCCCGAGGTGCAGACGCTGGGCTTTGCCGGCTTCTTCGCGCTGTTCGTCGCCTACCAGCCGCTCGGCAGCGAGATGAAGCGCCCGCAACTGCCCGGCCTGATGGCGCCGGGTCCATGCATTACCGACGAGTGCGACGCACCGGAGCTGGGTCAGACGCTGGCTCGGCAGCGGCGCAAGAAGCTGCAGTGGCGCCAGCAGTGGCAGGCCTTTCGCGGCGGTGCAGGTTCGAGCTTCTCGTTCGTCGAGTCCTGCGGCCTGCTGTTTGCCGGCAAGCTGGTCAAGAGCAGTCTGGGCGGCGAGTCCGACCCGATCGCCGTCGAGCAGACCGGTTTTTCGGCCGCGCAGCGCGGCCAGCTGCGCCCGCGGTTCCCGGTCGCGGGCGGCCCCGATCTCGCGGCCCGCGTCAGCACCGCTGCCACCGCGCTGGGCGCCATGGGCCTGAGCGCCGACCACGCGCGTCTGGTGCTGTTGGCAGGTCACGGCAGCACCAGCGCCAACAACCCGCACGCCGCCGGGCTGGACTGCGGCGCCTGTGGTGGCCAGACCGGCGAGGTCAACGCGCGCGCACTGGCGATGCTGCTCAACGAGCCGCAGGTGCGCCAAGGGCTGCAGGCCCGCGGTGTGGTCGTGTCCGACCACACATGGTTCCTCGCCGGGCTGCACAACACCACGACCGACGCGCTGCAACTGTTCGATCTCGACCTGCTGCCCGCCAGCCACGCCCAGGACCTGTCCCGGCTGCAAACCTGGCTGGCAGAGGCCGGCCGCCGCGCGCGTGCCGAGCGGGCAGCATCACTGGGATTGCAAGATTGCGCCGCCGATGCCGCGGCGCTAAGCAAAGCGGTGGCGGCGCGCAGCACCGATTGGGCGCAGGTGCGGCCCGAGTGGGGTCTGGCCGACTGCGCGGCTTTCATCGTGGCACCGCGCAGCCGCAGCCAGCACTTGAACCTCGCCGGCCGCAGCTTCCTGCACGACTACGCGTGGCAGCGCGACGACGGCTTCGGGGTGCTGGAACTGATCATGACAGCGCCCATGGTGGTGACCAACTGGATCAACCTTCAGTACCACGCCTCGACCGTGGACAACGTGCGCTACGGTAGCGGTGACAAGGTGCTGCACAACGTGGTGGGAGGCAATATCGGCGTGTTCGAAGGCAATGGCGGCGATCTGCGCATCGGCCTGCCGATGCAGTCGCTGCACGACGGCCAGCATTTCCGCCACACCCCGCTGCGGCTGAGCGTGTTCATCCAGGCACCACAGGACCCGATCGACGCCATCATCGCCAACAACACCATGGTGCGCCAACTGCTCGACAACGAGTGGCTACACCTGTTCCGCCTTGGCGACGTTGCGGGGGTCTGGCGCTACCGGCCCGGTGGCGGATGGATTGCGGCGACGACCTGAAGGGTGCGCGCGGCCGCAGCGCACGACGGTGCCCGAGCCTTGTGCGATCGGCATCGACTCGAGGGCGGCGTCGGTTTGTTCGATCTGTATCCCGAACCATCCGCTGATATCGCGGGGCCGACAACTGCGCATGGTTCAGATCCATGCAGAGCGGTCGGCAAGCGCCAGTCGCCCTGCTGATGAGGTGCAGGCCAGCAGGCGCCTGCGCGAGCTGATCGACGGAGGCTTCAAGGTGGGCAGCGGCCGTGCGTGCGCTGCGGAGGTATTCCCTGACCACAGCGCGCCGAATCAGCGCTACCCTTCACGACCGATCGATCCCCGCACCCGCATGCCCGGAAGCCTTTTCATCATCGCCGCGCCCTCCGGGGGCGGCAAGACCTCGCTGGTCAAGGCGCTGTTGGCGCGCGAGCGGCAGATGGCGTTGTCGGTGTCGTACACCTCGCGCGGACCGCGGCCGGGGGAGGTCGATGGCGTGCACTACCATTTCGTCGACCGCGCGCGCTTCGAGCAGATGGCGGCGCGCGGCGAGTTCTTCGAGTACTTCGTCGTGCATGGCGATCTCAAAGGTACTGCGCGGACGGCGGTCGAGCCGCTGCTGGCCGCCGGCACCGATGTGTTGCTGGAGATCGACTGGCAGGGCGCGCGCAAGGTGCGCGAGCAGGTGCCCGATTGCGTCGGCGTATTCATCCTGCCGCCGTCGACTGCCGAGCTCGAACGCCGCCTGCGTCACCGGGCACAGGATTCCGAACAAACCATCCGCCGCCGGCTGGCCAATTCGCGCGAGGAAATGCGCCATGCGGGCGAGTTCGACTTCGTGATCGTCAATCAGGACTTCGATGTGGCGCTCGAAGACCTGCTCGCGATCGTGCGCAGCCAGCGCGTGCGCACCAGCGTGCAGCGCGTGCGGATCGATGGGCTGGTGGCGCAGCTGACTACCGGGCCGTAGTCGCGGCAAGCGGACCTGGCGCGCCCGTTTCGGTCCCGCCCCGTGCTCAATCTGGGGCAGTGGCCAGCCGAGCCCCGCGTTTGCACCCACCACCCCCCACTGGTACGCTCCACGGTCATCCAAATTTCTGATTTCCTTCGGGAAAAGAGGCAACATGGCACGCATTACCGTAGAAGACTGCCTGCAGGCGGTCGACAATCGCTTCGATCTGGTGCTGATGGCGACCACCCGTGCGCGCCAGTTGGCCAACGGTGCCGAGCCGATGCTCGAGCCGCACAATGACAAGCCGACCGTTCTCGCGCTGCGCGAAATCGCCGAACGCAAGATCACCCACACGATGATCGCCGAGATTGCGCGACAGGAGCGCGAGAAGGCCGAGCGTCAGGCCCTCGAGTGGGCCGCTGCCGAAGTGGTCGACGACGACCTGAACAAGGGCGGCGACGACATCTGAGCCGGCTCACACAGTCGGTCATGCGAGGCGCGGCAGGCTGATTCGGACAGGAGACCGGAGATGGCGGCGGTGAGTCCTCCCCCTGTTACCGGTCCCGACGAGTTGCCCGCCTATGCGCGCGCACTCGAAACCAAGCTCGCGGCGTACCTGCCACCTGCGTCCGTCGCGCGGGTTCGCGAAGCGTACCTGCTCGGCGCAGAGGCGCACGCGGGGCAAACGCGCAAGAGCGGCGAGCCGTACATCACCCATCCGGTCGCGGTTGCGGGCATCCTGGCCGACCTGCGCCTCGACGCCGAGGCGGTGATCGCGGCGATCCTGCACGACACCATCGAAGACACCGGACTCTCGCGGGCCCAGATAGAAGCGCGTTTCGGCGCCGACGTCGGCGCGCTGGTCGAGGGCGTGACCAAACTCGACAAGCTGCAGTTCCAGTCGCGCCAGGAGGCCGCCGCGGAAAGCTTCCGCAAGATGTTGCTGGCGATGGCGCGTGACTTGCGCGTGATTCTGATCAAGCTCGCCGACCGCCTGCACAACATGCGTACGCTCGACGCGATGGCCGACGAGTCGCGCCGCCGCATCGCGCGCGAAACCCTGGAGATTTACGCACCGATCGCGCAGCGCCTGGGCATGAACCGGATCAAGGCCGAACTGCAGGACCTCGGCTTCCACGCGCTGTATCCGATGCGCCACCGGGTGCTGTCGATGCGGATCCGGCAGACCTACGGCAGTCGCCGCGAGGGCGTGGCGCGGATCGAGTCGGCGATCGCGGCGCGCCTGGGCCAGATGGACATCGCCGCGCGCATGGTCAGCCGGGTCAAGTCGCCGTGGAGCATCTACACGAAAATGCGCTCGGAGAACAAATCCTTCGCCCAGGTACTGGATGTGATCGGCGTGCGGGTGGTGGTGGCCGACACCATGCAGTGCTACGCCGCGCTCGGTGCCGTGCACTCGCTGTTCAAGCCCGTCGACGCGCGCTTCAAGGACTTCATCGCGATCCCCAAGGCCAACGGCTACCAGTCGCTGCACACGGTGCTGTTCGGAATCAACGGCATGCCGATCGAGGTGCAGATCCGCACCGAGGACATGGACCTGCTGGCCGAGCGCGGAGTGGCCGCACACTGGGCCTACAAGACCGACTCGGGCCCGGCGAACACCGCGCAAACGCGCGCCCGCGAGTGGCTTTCCGGCCTGCTCTCGCAGGAATCCGGCAGCAGCACCTCGCTGGAGTTCGTCGAGAACGTCAAGGTCGACCTGTTCCCCGACGAGGTCTATCTGTTCACCCCCAAGGGCGACATCCTGGCCCTGCCGCGCAACGCCACAGCGCTCGATTTCGCCTACGCGGTGCATACGCGGGTCGGCGACCACGCGGTCGCGGCGCGGGTCGACAAGAAGCTGGTGCCGCTGCGTACGCGGCTGTCGAGCGGGCAGAACGTGGAGATCATCACCGCGCCATCGGCCGCGCCCTCGCCCAACTGGCTGGAATTCGTGGTCAGCGCCAAGGCGCGGATCGCGATCCGCCACTTTCTCAAGCGCCTGCAGCACGAGGACGCCATCGAGCTGGGGCACCGCATGCTCGACAAAGCGCTCGACGAGATCGACAGTTCGCTGGATGCGATCCCGCCGACGGTGCTCGAGGCCTATCTGGCCGATAACCGGCTGCGCCGCCTGGAGGAACTGCTGGCGGAAATCGCGCTCGGCAATCGCATGCCGCAGCAGGTCGCGCAGGCGCTGACCCGCGAGCAGGGTGAGCTGGAACTGGGCCGCACCCCGCGGCGCGGCGAGAAGATCCTGATCACCGGCGCCGAGCGCGGCGTGATCACCTTCGGCGCTTGCTGCCATCCGATACCCGGTGACGAGATCATGGGCTTCCTGTCGGCCGGCAAGGGCGTGGTGGTGCACCTGCTGTCGTGCCCCAACGTGGCCGAATTCCGCCGCAATCCCGAGCGCTGGGTCGCGATCGACTGGGACCGCAACGTGCA
>JBBSDI010000156.1:0-8404 GCA_038249585.1 Lysobacterales bacterium
CAAGGACGCCAAGGATGCGCGCGGCGAGGATCCGACCGCCAAGCTGATCAACTTCGAGCAGCTGCTGGAACTGGGCAAGGCCGGCGAGATCGGCGCCGACGACCAGCACATCGTACGCATCGTCGACTGGCTGTTGCAGTATGCCTACGACCAGCGTGCATCCGACATCCATCTGGAGCCGCGACGCGATACTTCGCGCGTGCGCTTCCGCATCGACGGCGTGCTGCACAAGGTGTTCGAGCTGCCGACCCCGGTGATGCTGGCGGTCACCGCGCGGATCAAGATCCTCGGTCGCATGGATATCGCCGAGCGGCGGCGGCCGCAGGACGGTCGCATCAAGATGCGCACGCAGGGCGGGCGCGAGGTCGAGATGCGCCTGTCGACGATGCCGACCGCGTTCGGCGAAAAAGTCGTGATGCGCATCTTCGACCCCGAGCTGGTGTTGAAGAATTTCTCGCAGCTGGGTTTCAGCCGCGCCGAGGAGCGCATCTGGCGCGAGATGGTCGAGCGTCCCAACGGCATCGTGCTGGTGACCGGCCCCACCGGCTCGGGCAAGACCACCACCCTGTACTCGACGCTCAAACACCTGGCCACGCCCGACATCAACGTGTGCACGATCGAAGACCCGATCGAAATGGTGGCGCCGGAGTTCAACCAGATGCAGGTGCAGGTCAACATCGACCTCACGTTCGCAGCCGGCGTGCGCACCCTGCTACGGCAGGACCCCGACATCATCATGGTCGGCGAGATCCGCGACCTGCCGACCGCCGAGATGGCGGTGCAGGCCTCGCTGACCGGCCATCTGGTGCTATCGACCCTGCACACCAACGATGCGCCGAGTGCGATCACGCGCCTGCTGGACCTGGGCGTGCCGCACTTCCTGGTGCAATCGACGGTGGCCGGGGTGGTCGCCCAGCGGCTCGTGCGCAAGCTGTGCACGCACTGCAAGCAGGCGAGCGGTTTCGACGACAAGAAATGGAAGCTGCTCACCGACGGCTTCGGCTTTCCCGCGCCGGCGGAACTCATGCAGCCGGTCGGCTGCACCGAGTGCCGCCGTACCGGATACCTGGGCCGCACTGCGATCTACGAGATGATGCCGCTGAGCGCGAAGCTGCGCGGTCTGTTGTCCAAGGACATGGAGTTACCGCAGTTCCGCAGCGCCGCACTCGCCGATGGCATGCGACCGTTGCGTCTGTCGGCCGCCGAGCAGGTGGCCAAGGGCGTGACCACGCTGGAAGAAGTGCTGGCGGTGTTGCCGGTCGCGGACTAGCTGTTGCGGCTCGACAAGTTGTTTCGCGGGGGCCGGATCCGCAGCGACTGTGGCGATCGGATGAATCGCGATCGCCGGCATGCCGGCTCCCCCATTGAGAAAGTGGTATCGCGGCAACCGCGTCGGCTGCGGACCGACGCGGCTCCGATCAAAACGCTGCGCTCAGAACGAGATCCGCGGACCCACGAACACGCGGTTGTCGTTGCTCGAGAAGCTGGCTTCGGCGACCACGCCCCACTGTGGATTGAACTTGTACTGGCCGCCTACGAAAAACGCGGTGTTGCCGCCGTCTTCGTCGGCGCTGAAGCGGCACGCCGGCGGTGTCGGCACCACGGCCACACAGACTGTATTGCTGTCGAGATTCAGATCGGCATGGCGCACCCCGGCGCTGGCTTCGAAGTTGGAGCCGAGGGCTGCGCGCACGCCCACCTCGATGCCGTAACCGTTGCCATCGCCGAGCAGGTCGTAGTCTGCCTTTTCGTAGCCGACCCGCGCGACGAGGTCGACATTGTCGGACACGGCAAGGTTGTAGCCCACGCCAATCCGCCAGTTGCTCAGGTCTGCGCTGTCCTGGTTGCTGCGCTCGTAGGCCGCGAACGCGTGCAGGTTGTCGGTGATAGCACCCGAGCCACGCAGCGCCACACCGTTGCCGGAACCGAGACTGTCGCGATCCGAGCGCAGGTAGCCGGCTTCCAGCCAGGTGTAGGAAAGGTCGTCGGCGTTTGCGGCCATCGGGGTTGCCGCCAGTGCGGCGAGCAGGGCAATAGTGGTGCGCTTCATGCGTTGATTCCTGTAGTTGGTTGATGTTGTCGACCTGTGGGCGTCCGCGAGAAGCCGCAGAATCAATCGCCGTGCAGGTACGCGGCCGAATGATGGCCACCGCGTGCATGTCGTTCAAGACGCCAAAGGTCACGACTCGCGCGGCACTTCAGTCGCGATTCAAAATCCATTGCGCGTGGGTTCAGCTTTGCAATCAGCCACTGCCGCTATACGCGTGCTGGCGCCAGGCTTCGAACACCGCGACGGCCACCGCATTGGACAGATTCAGGCTGCGATTGCCCGCGCGCATCGGCAAGCGCAGGATCCGATCGGCGGGCAGTTGCGCGAGCACATCTGCCGGCAGTCCCACGCTCTCGGGACCAAACAGCAGCGCATCGTCGCGCCGATAGTCGATCGCATCGAAGCGCGTAGCCCCGGAAGTGGCGAATGCGAACATGCGCGCGGGTGTCACCGCGGCGCTGAATGCGGCGAGCGTTGCGTGCACGGCAACGCTGGCGAATTCGCGATAGTCGAGTCCGGCGCGGCGCAACTTGGCGTGTTCGAGATCGAAGCCGAGCGGCTCGATCAGGTGCAAACGTGCGCCGGTGTTGGCGCACAGGCGGATCACGTTGCCGGTGTTGGGCGGAATCTGAGGCTGGTACAGCACCACGTGCAGCATCTGCGCTTCAGGCCGGTGGCAGCATCGGTATGCCGTGCTCGTTGCGCAAATCGGCCACCGGCAGCGGCGCGCCAACATCCTCGCGCGCATGCCGCGCAAGCAGGGCGCCGGGCTCAGCACCGCGGGCTACAGCAAGCGCGTTGGCGAAGGCGCGCTGCGCACGCTCGGCATCGTTGTGTGCGGCATACAGCAGGCCCAGCTCTTCCCACGCGTCGGCGGCTGCGCCATGCGAGAGCGCAGCGCGCAGGAACTCCTCGGCTTTCGATGACAGCTCGCCCTCGCGGCACAGGCGGCCGAGCGCCAGCAGCAGCGCGCCGCTGGCCGGATGCTCCTTCAGCCAGCCCTCGGCGGTCTTGATGCGCTGCGCGCGCTGGCTGGTCGGCAGTCGCGACCATGCGTCGACCGCCGCCTCCGACCACTCGGTGTTGATCGCGGCTTGGACTTCATCAGCGACGTCATCGCCGATCCCGAGCGCGGCGGCGCGGCGTGCGAAGGCGGCGGCCACTGGCGCGGCCTTGCGTTGCTGGCGCGACAGCTCGGCCCACAGTGAGCGCAGGCTGACCGCATCCGCCGTCTGCGCCAGGGCCTGTGCCAAGACGCTGGATTCGAACGCCAGCATCGCCGCGGGTGCCAGCGCCTGCGCCTTGCGCAGACGCGCCAGCATGGCCAGCGACTCGCGCGCTCGGCCGCGGGCCGAGAGTGCCGCGATCAAGGTGCGCGCACCCGCCGGCGGCAGGCGCTGGGCGTGGTCGAGCGGGGTGAGGATCTCGATCGCGGCACCGGCACGGCCGTCTTCCAGCTCGGCCTGCGCGCGCAGCACGCTGGCGGCCACGTCGCCGTTCTCGGTTTCGGCGAGTTGCTGCAGCAACTCGCCGTGGCGCGCGGCGTCGCCGCGCTGGCGCACGGCATCGAGCGCGCCGAGCAGTGCTGGCAAGCGCTGCGAGTGCATGCGCGCCGCGGCGATGAGCAGGTTCTCCGCACGCTGGGTGCGGCCCTCGACCAGCGAGAGCATGCCGCGCGCGAATTGATTGCGGCCGCGTCGCCGCGCGCGCGCGCGCATCGCGCGCAGCGGCCAGCGCAACAGCCACGCCAGCAGCCACGCCAACAGCCAGGTGCCGACCACGAACAGGATCGCGAACACCAGCGAGGTCTCGAGCGCCAGCGAACCGCGCTGCACCAGCACGTAGCCCGGGTCGGTGCCGATTGCCCACGCCAACAGTGCGGCCAGCAGTGCTGCCGCCAGCAGGCCGAGCAGGATCCGGTAGGCCCTCATGGCGCGGGTGCGGCGGGCGCCTCGGCGCTTGCCGGAGGCGTGGCGAGTGCGCGCGTGGCGCGCAGGTTGCGCAGCTCCACCAGGCTGCGGCCGATGTCCGGCCACGCCGCCTGCGCGGGCGATGCGAGCACCGCATCGAGCGCGGTCAGCGCCTGTTGCACGCTCGCCTGCTCGACCGCGAAAGTGCCGCTGACATGGCGGCGCGCGCGTTCGCCGGCCGCGCGCAGCGCCGCCTCATCGCGGCTGACCAGTGCGGCCTTGGTCAGCGCCAGTTCGATCGCCAGCGCAGCACGGGCGGCGTCCGCGTTCAGCGGATCGATCCATGCCGATGCGTCGGTCGCGACTTCGCGCACGCGGACGAACTGACCCAGTGCTGCGCCGGCGCGATCCAGCCAGCCGGCTGCCGGCGGCAGCTCCGGTGGCCGCGCATCGGCCAGCGGATTGCGCACCGGCAGCGTCGGCAGGCTGTCGGCCACCATATCCAGACGCGCCAGCAGCGCGCTGCGATCGATCTGCGGCACTGCGGCGAGTGCGGCGATTTCGGCAGCGATAGTCTGCCGCACGCCAGCGAACAGCGGATCTTCGAGCGCTGCCAGTTCCGCATCGGCGAGTTGGAAGGCCGCGATCGTGGCCGGCGCATCGTCGAACAGACGCAGCCGCTCATGGCCCATGCGCAGCAGGAACTCCGCCTCGTTCAGGCGCAGCAGTACGGTGCCCGACAGGTTGCGATCGGCCAGCCGCGCGACAGCATCCTCGAGCAGGCGCGCGCGCTCGCCCAGCCCCAGCACCTCTTCGCGTACGCTCTGGTTCACACCCTCGGCATCGCCCAGCCGGCGCTCGATGGTGCGCGCACCGCGCACCACGTCGCCGGCATCGCGCTCGAGTCGGGCCAGCAGGGTGGCCTGCGCATCGCGGCCGGCGTCGGCGCTGGCCTGCTCGGCGCGCAGCATCTGCACTTGCCACAAGGCGACGGCACCAAGCAGCAGGCCGCCGAGCGACAGCAGCACGGCGAACATGGATGCGCTGCGGCGCGGCGCGGTTGCAGGTACTGCAAGTTGCGCAGCGCTTGCGGGGGAGATCACCGGATCGGACATGGCCACACTGGCGAAGTCGCTGTGCGCATCCTAGCAGCCTGCAGCACTTGCGCGGCATTGAATCGGCAAACGATGCGCGTCGCGTGCGCGGTACTCAACGCTGCGTGAAGCGGGCCGCTGCCTGCAGCAGGTCGCAAGTCAGGGCGGACTTGGCAATCAGCGGCTCGCACAATCCGGCAGCCCGGGCGGCTGCCGCGACACGTGCGCTGCTGGCGACCACCTGTGCTGCGCGCAGTCGCCGCCACAGTGGCTGCGGCAAGGCCCGCTGCAGATGGCCGAGGCTCTCGGCGCTCGACAGCAGCAGCAGCAGCCGACCGCGCGCGCCTGCAAGCCCTGCAAAGTGGCGTTGGTCGAGGCGCGCCGGGCCGCGTCGATAGACGTGTACCTCGCGCACCTCCCAGCCGCGCGTGCGCAGGCCACGGGCGATCGTTTCGCGCCCACCGGGCGCGCCGATCACCGCAACCCGTGCTGGCGCCTGCGCGGCGAGTGCCGCCAGCACCCCTTCGCTGTCGTAGCGCGCATCCGGTGCCTGCGCGATCACGCCGTGTCGCAGCAGGGCCTGCGCGGTGGCAGGGCCCACCGCCAGGACCAGGGTGCCGGGCGCGCACCGCCAATCCGGTCGCAGCGCGAAGGCCATGCGCACCGCTGCGGGACTGCTGAACACCACCGCATCTGCGTCGCGCGCGAGATCCAGCCCGCGCACCGCAGCAGGCGGATCGGGCCACGCGCGCAGGCTGGCACCGGGCAGCAGCAACACCCTCGCGCCGAGCGCGCGCGCAGCGCGGGTGAGCGCGGCACTGCCACCGACAGGGCGCGTATTGATCACGGTAAGTCCACGCAGTGGACGCGTAGCGGTCGAAGTGTGCATCGCGTCACGATGCTACGCGCCGGTTCCGATGTCCACCTGCCGCAGACTTGCCGCGCATACGCCGTGGCGTGCAGACTCGGCGGCCTTTTAGCGCAGCGCCAGCCCATGATCGAAGCAGTCGACATCCACGCACTGGAGCGCCAGATGCGCGAGGGCATTCCACTGGCGCGCGCGATGGACCTGCGCGTGCTCGAGTACGACGGCAATCGACTGGCGCTGGTCGCACCGCTGGCGCCGAACGTGAACGACAAGGGCTGCGTGTTCGGCGGCAGCATGTCGAGCCTGCTGACGCTGGCCGGGTGGGGCTTGATCAATCTCAAACTGGCCGAAGCCGGGATCGCTGCCGATGTGTTCGTGCAGGATGTGCATCTGGAATATCTGGCGCCACTATGGGGCGAGCTGGTGGCCGAGGCCTATGCCGATGGCGCGCCATGGGCGGCATTCGGCGCGGCGCTGCGCGCCAAGGGCAAGGCACGAATCGCGATCCAGGCCGAAATCGCCGGCCCCGAGGGCGCCGGTGCCGCAGCGCGCCAGACCGCGCGCTTCGTGGCCAAGCGGCCTGCCACGCAAGCTGTGTGAACCAGCTAGGATTCAGCTGCCCGGTGGAGAACAAACCATGCTTCGTCGTTTCGCCCTGCTGAGCGTGATCGTGCTGCTGTCTGCCTGTGGCCGCGGCGAGCGCGGCGATCTGAAGTTGCTCGACCAGACCCTCGACAGCTACGGCGCGACCGTTCGCTGGGGCACGCCCGAGCAGCTGGTCGCGTTCATCGACCCGGAAGCGCTCAAGGCCAAGCCGGTGCGGGAATTCGACCTCGAACGCCTGCGCCAGCTACGGGTGGCGAGCTACCGCGCGCAGCCGCCGGTGACCATCGACGACAAGCGGGTGCGGCAGATTGCCGAGATCGACCTGGTCAACATCAACACCCAGCAGGCGCGTTCGGCGGTCGATCGCACCGAGTGGCGCTGGGACGCGACCGCCGAACGCTGGTGGCTTGCCAGCGGCTTGCCCGAGTACCACGCCACGCCGCGCTGAGCGCGTCTACGTCGTGCGCTCAGGCCGCCCGCGCCAGCGCCATCCCGCTGAAGCCGCGCGCGATCGCGGCGGTGAAGCGTTGCGCGAGACTGTTGGCGGTGGACGCTGGCGGTTCTTGCGCAGCGCTGATCCCGGATTCGCGCGGGCCGCTGGTGGCGCGTTCGACCGCCGTGGTGCGCGCGCAGCGCCACGCCTCGATCGCCAACCGGTCCCAGCGCCACGCATGGTTGCTGGGAATCAGCACCCAGCCCGGGGCGACGCGGTCGGGGTCGATCGGGTGCCAGGGCCGTACGCCCGGCAAGCTAAGCGCCTGCTTCAGGGCGCGGCCATGCAGGCGAAAGCCCACGCTGTCGCGATGCAGGGCCATGAAGGTCGCGCCCTCGATGCCGAGGCACTGGCGGCCGCGCACGGTCAGCGCGTGGGCATCGTGCGCCTTGCGCAGATAGGCAGCGATGGTGTCGTAACGACTGCGGGCATTGGCCATGTTGAATCTCCTCGCCGACTATTGTCGGGTAGGCCCCGACACTGCGGACGTGCAGCAGTTCACGAAAGCCGGCTCGCGCTGCAACGCGCGTCGGCGAAACCCCTGTCTGCAGCCGCGCCTCAGAACGGTTTGGCGATGACCAGGAACAATACCGGAATTGCCAGCAAGAGTGGGACCTCGTTGAACCAGCGATACCAGCCCGAGGACTTGGCCGGGCCTCCGGCGGCCATCGATTTCAGCATCTTGCCGGTCACGATGAAATAGGCCAGCAGCAGCAGCACCAGCAGGAACTTGGCATGCATCCAGCCGCTGCCGGCGGTGACATTCGGCCACAGGCTCGGGGCGAGGAAACGGCCGAACCACAGCAGCAGCCCGAGCACCAGCATCACCGCGAACATCGCGTGGCCGAAGCGGTACAGGCGCGTGCCCATCAGCGCGATGCGTTCCTGCACCGCCGGCTGGCCGCGGGTTTCGGCCAGGTTGACCAGGATCCGCGGCAGGTAGAACACGCAGGCCATCCAGGCGATCACGAACAAGGCGTGGAAGGTCTTGGTCCAGAGGTAGGTCATGGAAACGTGTGGTGTTCGGACGATCGCGCATCCTAACCCAGAGGAGCCTCTATGGAAGTGGGAGCGGGCATGACGGCGACCGCACCCTCCGCTAACTCCGCGACCCCGGTCGCTGCCATGGCAGCTCCCACAGCGAGCAAGTGCTGCCAGCGCCAGTCATGGCTTCTGTGGGAGCCGGCATGACGGCGACTTGAGCCTCCGCACCTGCCGCGACCCCGGTCGCTGCCATGGCAGCTCCCACAGTGAGCAAGTGCTGCCATCGCCAGTCATGGCTTCTGTGGGAGCCGGCATGACGGCGACTTGAGCCTCCGCACCTGCCGCGACCCCGGTCGCTGCCATGGCAGCTCCCACAGTGAGCAAGTGCTGCCATCGCCA
>JBBSDI010000157.1:0-8355 GCA_038249585.1 Lysobacterales bacterium
CAGCGAGCCGCGGTACACCACATCGCAGCGTTTGGCGTCGAAATCACCATCGCTGGTCTGCGGCGAGCGCACGATCTCGTGATAGGCGAACACGTAGCGCATCTTGTCGGCGCCCTTGATCTGTTGGCGCGCGACTTCCGAAGTGGCGCCGTCGGCGCCGATCACCGCGCGCGCGCGTACCCGCTGCACGGACTCATCGCGGCCGCCGCCGGTGGCGGTGAAGTGCACGATCGCCGTGCCGTCGGTGTCGCGGGTGATCTGCTTGAACTTGGCCGCACGCAGCTGCACACCGCGGGCCACCGCGCGTTCGCGCAGCCACGGGTCGAAGGCTTCGCGATCGACCATGCCGACGAAACCATTGTCGATCGGCATGTCGACCTTGGCGTCCGATGGCGCCACCATTCGCGCCGATGTGATGCGCGCAACCAGCAGCTCATCGGGAATCGCAAAGTCGCGGATCAGACGCGGTGGAATCGCGCCACCGCAGGGTTTGGTGCGCCCGGCGCGGTCGAGCAGCAGCACGCTGTGGCCGCTGACGGCCAGCTCGTATGCGGCCGTGGCACCGGATGGGCCACCGCCCACCACCACCACGTCGAAGGTCTCGTCCTGGGGCTTCAATTGCGCATTCATGCTGGTGTCTCCTGCGATGCGAGCGCGGTGGGAAGGGTCCTGTGCGACTGCTGCGGATGGGCAGCGGTGAGCGGTCGTGCCAGATTTGCCGCGAGGCTGGCAGCGAGCAGGAACAGGACGGCCTCGGCGGCGAATACCAGACCGTAGGCGAGTCCTTGCGAATCGAACCACACGCGGGCGAGATCGCTCGCCGCCGCGCCACAAAAGCCGCCGACTGCAAAGGCGATGGCTTGCGACGCACCCCACAGGCCCATGCGCACGCCCTCGCGGGACTCGCGACCGGCGCCGGCGAAGCTCATCATCGAGCCAATCGCCGCAACCGCGAAGGCGCCGTTGGCGACGCCGAGCAGAAATACGTTTTGCTTCAGCGGCCAGTCGCCGCCGACCCAGCCGGCGATCGCCAAGCCGAGCAGCATCAGCGCGGATGCCAGGCAGCCAATGACCGTCCACATGCGCAGTGAGCCCAACCGCGGGCCGCCGATGACCGTGCAGCACAGTGCGACCAGCAGCATGCCCACAAGCACGCCGCCATGCTGCACGCCCGCCAGCGTCGTCGATTGACCCGGGGTCATGCCGAACACCGATCCGGCGAAGGGCTCGAGGATCAGGTCCTGCGCGCTGTAGGCCAGCATCGATACGAAGATGAAGATGGTAAAGCGCCTTGCTTGTGGCTCACCCCACACCTGTTCGAGCGCCTCGCGGAAGCTCGGCTTGGCAGGTACTTCGGTGTCGCCTTGTGCGGCTGCAGTGGCCTGCGGCGCGCGCGGTGCCTCGATGCGATACACGGCCGCAAGCGTCACGCACAGCGCGACCACCGACACTGCCGTGGTCAAGGCGAGCAGCCGCGCTGCCGAATACGGATCGAGCAACTGACCGACCACCAGGGTCGAGACCACGAAGCCGACGATCATCATCAGCCATACGAGCGTTGCAGCGGCGGCCCGGCGGCGCTCTTCGACACGCGTGGCGAGCAGCACCAGCAGCGAAGTGCCGGCAGCCCCTACGCCCACGCCGATCAGCAGAAAGCCGAGGATCGCCAGCGCGATGCCGGCTGCGGTGGAAGTTTCCATCCAGCCGATCGACAGCGCCGCGAGCACTGAACCTGCACCGAGCGTGGCCATGCCGCCGACGATCCACGGCGTGCGTCGGCCACCCATGTCGGAACCGAAGCCGAAGCGCGGGCGCATGATCTGCACCGCATAGTGCCAACCCACGAGCGCGCCCGGCAGGATTGCAGGCAGGGCCAGTTCGACCACCATGACGCGATTCATGGTCGAGGTGGCCAACACCACAATGGCACCCAGCGCGGCTTGAACCATGCCCACACGAACAATGCCCAACCAGCTGAGCGGCGCTGAGTTCACGCAAGGCCTCGCATCGACGCGGCCAATTTACGCATCTTTCGCGCGTCGCATGCGGTGCATTGCATGCAATAGGCAGCGCGCTGCGCTGGTGCGGAGCGCGAGTGCCAAACAACACGCGGAAGGGAGGTAATCACGAGCGCAAGAGTTCCATATGACACCTCAAGTTGTCCAGTCCTGTTGACATGGTTTTTGGGTGAAAATGCTGTTTTGAGTCGCCCTTCACGGAATCTGGACGAATCGAGGGCTGGCGTATGAGAAATCACTCACGGGGCGGGGCGCGCGCGGCTCCGTTGGTTTCGTGCCCGAAACACTCGCTGGAGCGCCGGCGCTGTCGAGCGCTGAGGGTCTGGATGCGCCCGGTCTGCCGTCCGAACGACCCTGCCGCGTGGTGATGCACGCCTGGACTCCGAGCCCCAGGGCGAGTGCGAGCAAGACCCGGTCGAGCACCGGAGCACCATCGACGTGGAGCGCGGGATGCCTCAGGAATCGTTTGCTTCGTCGGCCTCGGTCGAAGGATCGCTCAGGCCGTAGCGGCGCAGCTTCACGTACAGGCTTTGCCGGCTGACACCGAGCACTTCGGCAGCCGATGCGCGATTGTCCTGGGTCAACTGCAGCGCGGCTTCGATGCACAACTTCTCGACCACATCGGTGGCGTCGCGCACCAGTTGCTTGAGCGGCACGCGCCCTACCAGCTCGGTCAGCTGCTGCACTGACCGCGGCATGTCGGAGGTAGCGGCGGGGCCTGCGATGACGCGCAATCCGACATTGCGGATATTGAACCCCATGCACGGCGGATCCGCGACCGGAATCGCGACACCGGAGATCTCCACCTCGGTGCTGGCACCCATCTCGCTGGTCAAGGTGGTGGCGAACAGGCGAATCGTGCCGTGCTGGCGCAAATTGGCCATCAGTACGCTGAAATCGACCCGCGAACGTCCCACCCAGCGATCGAGCTGCTCGCCACGCACCTGCGATTCGTTCGGCATCTGGATCAGGTCGAGGAAGGCGTGGTTGCTGGCCATGATCCGGCCATCGAGGTCGCTGACCACGAACGCGTCGACCGCATTCTCGACTGCACGCAGCACGGTCTTCGATACGACCGAGCCGCCGACCTCGCCGCGCGGCGCAGAGATGCGCAGCAGGTACAGCGAATCGTTGCCCTGGCGAAAGAAGAACGTCGAGACGACGAACTCACGACGTTCGGCGCCGATGCGCACCGCTGCATCGTCTGCGCGACCGGTGGCGCGCACGCCGGCGATCAAGGTCTGAATGACTTGCCCGCCCGCTGTCCCGAAGCACTCGACCAGCGAGCGGCCGATCACGCGCTTGCTCGACTCACCGAGCAATTCGCCTGCAGTCGGATTGGCTTCGATCACGCGCTCGCTGTTGGCATCCACGATCAGGATCGCCTCGGACGACATCTGGAACAGCATTCGATAGCGGGTTTCAACGTTGCGCAGGCGCCAGTAGTCGCGCTCGAGCGACTGCTGCGCATCGACCAGTCGCTGCTGCAGCGCGGCCATGTCGCGCAGGTCGCGGCCGAAGGCGATGATGCGACCGGGCGAGCCGACCTGCACGGCTGAGTACAGCACCGGAACATCAGCGCCGCGCGAAGACACCTGGTTGACGTGCCGCCACTTGTGCAGGCCGGGATCCGCAGCGCCGCGCAACAGTGCTTCGACTTTCGGGCGGCTATCGGCAGCGACGGTTTCGATCCACGGCTGCCCGATCCACTTGCGGAAGCCTTCCTTCGCCATCTCCTGGCTGCCGAAGTGCACGTCGAGGACGACGCCCTCGGCATCCAGAACCAACGATACATCGGCAGCCGACGAAAGCAATGCCGCGGTCGCCGTTGCATCGAGTTGGCCCAGCAATCCAGTCGGATTGTCGGCCAACTTCACGCGCGGCGCTCTAGTGGAGACATTGACCTCAGCGACATCGCCCGACGGTTTCCGCACGACCACTCCAAACAGCTCTGCCGCAGGTCTTGCATGATGTCGTTCTTTCAGCGCTCGCGCAGCGCTGTCAGGACCTCGGCTTCCACCATCGTGTCGCGCAGGTCGGATACGAACCCATCCGCTCCCACACGCGCCACGACCTCCGGGTGATCGCAAAACGCCGGGCCACCGACCATCACACTCACCCGCGAGTTACGCGAGGCCTTACGCATTTCCGCGAGATCCGCCGACAGCAGCGGCAGCCGCGCCTCACAAGTTGCCGAAACATCGATCACATCGAACCATTGCGACTGCAGAACGCCGATCAACTGGGTGCGTGAAGTCGGCACGGTGCGCCAGACTTCCCACCCCGCATGATGGAAAAACCCGGAGGTCACGCAGCGATAGAACTCCGTGACCATGTACACGCCGAGCATGTTTTGCTCGGCCGGCGCCGATACCAGCAGTACCCGGCGATCGCGCGACTGACACTTGCCCTCGACCGAGTAGGCAGGGCGCAGCCCACGCACCAGCTGGTGCAGGTGGAGCATCCCTATCGCCAACTCCCGATGGGCACACAGGACTTCGTCCCAGCGGTCCGAAAGAAGCCGCGCGGCCGGAATCAGCAGGTGCGAGTAGATCGACTCCAGCGCGACGCCCTGGGCGCGAAGCGCTTTGATGGTGGCCCACGCCGCGTCAATCTCTCGTGCAGCGATCAAGCCGCTGAAGGCGACCACATCGTCGCCGCTGGGTGCCGGCCCGTGCTGCGCGGGAACTGCGGCATCAGCGTGCAAGGGAAGAATGAAGGCGCCCACCGCGGCACGCGAGCGCTGCTGCAACTGCCCGACGGCGTCGGGCTGCAAGCGGAGTTGCGGAATCGCGGACGCTGCGTCGACATCGCGCCGAGCGCCCTGCTTGCGAACCGCTGAATTGCGCGAGGCCCGCATGCTGCGGCGGGCGCCGTCGTCGATGAATCGATCGTGTCTCAAGCCGGTCATTTGGATCTCTGCCCCAAACATCACGACATAGCTCCCCATTCGCCGCGATGAACCGGCTGTGCGAGCCGCCTGCGCGCGCATACTGCGCTTGCCTGCAGCTACCCGTCGTTTGCGTTGGCCACCCGGTGCGACGAAGCGCTCCCCGCGGCACTGTGATGCTTGCGTGGGGTACATTGGATCGTCGCAGCGGGTCCGTCGACCGTCAAACTCTTGCACGAAGTCTTCACGGGATTGGGTCGGTTGTCAACAGAAATAGACGTTCCGTTTGGTTGACAGTCTCCAAGCGGGGGAATAGATTCATCCAATCGTCGAAACCGGGGCTGTGGAGCGCGTCACCCATGGGTCATGAACACCTGCCTGCTGCGCCCCGCGGGGCGCTGTACACCCGCGACGAACGCGTCCGCCGCGATGCCATGGTGTGGACGCTCGTGCAGGTCGTGATCGCCCCGATCCAGTTCTTGGTGTTTCTGGTCAGTGTGGGTCTGGTATGGCGTTTTCTCGAAACCGGTCAGGGCGAGACCGCCGCCACTGTATCGATCGTGATCAAGACCCTGGTGCTGTACCTGATCATGGTCACCGGGGCGATCTGGGAGAAGGTCGTCTTCGGGCGCTACCTGTTCGCGCCTGCGTTCTACTGGGAAGACGTGTTCAGCATGCTGGTGCTGGCCCTGCACACGGCCTACCTGGTGGCGCTGGCGACCTCATCGCTCAGCGTCACGGGCTTGATGTATCTCGCCCTGGCGGCCTATGCGACGTATGTGATCAACGCCGGGCAGTTCATCTGGAAGCTGCGCCTGGCGCGCATGGACGAGGCTGCCCGCAACCGCGCGATGTCGAATGCGCCGCTGATGGCCGCGCAATGAAAACGATCGCGCTCGAGGTGCAGCCGCGCGGCACATCCGGGTGCACGGACGTTCCGATCCTGCGCGAGCGCGGCCAGCGCGAAGTGTTCTACGGCTTGACCGGCATCATCTGGCTGCACCGCAAGATCCAGGATGCGTTTTTCCTGATCGTGGGCTCGCGCACCTGCGCGCACCTGATGCAGTCGGCGGCTGGCGTGATGATCTTTGCCGAGCCGCGTTTCGGCACCGCGATCATCGAAGAACGCGATCTGGCAGGTCTTGCCGATGCCAACGAAGGGGCAGCGCTGCGCGGTGCGCAAGTGGTCGCCATCGACCGCTCCGCAACCCTGGTTGACCTCGCGCGCGAACGCCTGCCGGCCGCGCTCGGCGAGGGCAGCATCGAGCTGCACGTCGGCGACATGCTGGATCCGGCACTCGGCAGTTTCGACCACGTGGTGGGGATGGACCCGCTGATCCACTACCGCGCCAATGACATGGCCGATGCGATCCAGGCGCTGGTCGCGCGCACCCGCGGCTGCGTGCTGTTCACCTTCGCCCCGCGCACGCCGCTGCTGACCGTGCTGCACAACGTGGGTATGCTGTTTCCGCGCGGCGACCGTGCGCCGGCGATCGAGCCGGTGTCGGAGTCGACCCTGCGCAGGCAGTTCGCGAGCCGTGCCGCGATGGCGGGCTGGAACGTTGCTCGCGGGCAGCGCACCAAGAGCGGCTTCCATACCTCGCAGGCGATGGAGCTGGTAGGTCGATGAACATCAACGGCGCCTTCGTGAACCGCTGGACCCGGCTTGCGCCGAACTTCCTGCCGTTCGCGGATGCAGCCTCGACCGAGCTGCCACTGGGTCGACTGGTGCGCCTGTCGCTGTTCCAGGTTTCGGTCGGCATGACGCTGACCTTGCTGGTCGGCACCTTGAACCGGGTCATGATCGTGGAGCTGTCGCTGGCCGCGACCCTGGTCGCGGCGTTGATCGCCCTGCCCCTGCTGTTCGCGCCGCTGCGTGCCTTGATCGGTTTTCGCTCCGATACCCATCGCTCACTGCTGGGCTGGCGGCGCGTGCCGTACATCTGGTTCGGGACGCTGCTGCAATTCGGCGGATTTGCGATCCTGCCATTTGCGTTGATCGTTCTGTCCGGCGACACCAATGGTCCGGTGCTCTACGGCCAGATCGCCGCGGCACTGGCGTTGCTGATGATCGGCGCGGGCATGCACACCACCCAGACCGTGGGTCTGGCGCTGGCGACCGATCTGGCGCCGGAAGCATCGCGTCCGCGCGTGGTCGCGATGATGTGTTCGATGCTGCTGCTCGGAATGGCAGTCAGCGCAGTCGTGTATGGCGCGCTGCTGGCAGACTTCAGCCAACTGCGCCTGATCAAGGTCATCCAGGGCACCGCAGTCCTGAGCTTCGTGCTCAATCTTGCTGCGTTGTGGAAGCAGGAGGCACGCGACCCGGAGCTCACGGCACCAGACAAGGCACAGCCGAGCTTCGGCGAATCCTGGCGCGCACTGGCAGCCGATCCACTTGGACGGCGGCGTCTGGTCGCGCTCGCCATCGGCACCATGGCGTTCGGCATGCAGGACATCCTGCTCGAGCCCTATGGTGGCGAAGTCATCAACATGTCGGTTTCGGGAACCACGCTGTTGTCGGCAGTCCTTGCCTTGGGCGGACTGGCGGGATTCCTGATCGCCGCGCGCGCAATGGGGCGTGGGACCGATGCCTACCGCATCGCATCCTACGGCGCCCTGGTCGGGCTGGTCGGACTGACCGCGATCGTGTTCGCCGCCCCCATGCACTCGGCGCTGCTGCTCGCTGGCGGCGCGGGCCTGATCGGGTTCGGCGGCGGCCTGTTCGCCCACACCACGCTGACCACCGCCATGCTGCTCGCACCGCGCGGCCAGGTCGGGCTTGCGCTGGGCGTGTGGGGTGCAGTACAGGCGACCGCATCCGGCCTTGCCATGGCCATCAGCGGCGTGCTGCGCGATCTGGTCAATGGACTGGCCGCCAGCGGACGCCTCGGCGAGACGCTCAGCACACCGGCCACCGGCTATGCCGTGGTCTACAACATCGAAATCCTGCTGCTGTTCGCGACCTTGATCGCGCTCGGCCCACTGGTCCGCAGTACCCGCAGCGCAGATACCACGTCTGCCGCTGCTGAAACGCAATCCCCTGAAGTCCATTCCCTCAATCGTGAGGCAGTTGCATGAACAACGGTTTGATTTTCGGTTCCATCGACGTCGCGCAGATCGCGATCTGGCTGTTCTGGGCCTTCTTTGCGGGCCTGATCTACTACCTGCACCGCGAAGACAAGCGCGAGGGCTATCCGCTGGAAGACGCCGATGCATCGCCCTACTCGCTGCGCGAGGGCTTTCCGGCGATGCCCACGCCCAAAACTTACCTGCTGACGCATGGCGGCACGGTGACCAAGCCCGCGCCGTGGGTTCCCGATGAGCGACCACCGTTGAACGCCAAACCTGCAGGTCCATGGGATATCGGAACGCTGGTACCGATCGGCAACCCGCTGCTGGCCGGCGTTGGCCCCGGCTCGTGGGCGAACCGTCCTGACTATCCGG
>JBBSDI010000158.1:0-8299 GCA_038249585.1 Lysobacterales bacterium
CAGCACCACGATCAACAGCAGGATTCCGGCAAACAGCGTGGCAGGCAAGCCGACCTGCAGCGGATTGAGCGCGGGAGCCGTGCGGCTGAGCATGCCGAACACGAGGTTGATCACCAGCATGGCCACCATCAGCGGCAGCGCCAGCTGCACACCGACCATGAAAACGCGACCCATGAATTCCAGCAGCACCGGCGCCAGCGCGACTGCGGACGGTGCCTGCCCGGAAGGCAGCGAGCGGAAACTGTCGGCGAGCAGCTGGATCAGCGCCAGGTGCAGGTCGGCCGCGAAGAACAGCAGGCCACCGACGATGAGCAGCAGCTGGCCCATCAGCGGGCCAGAACCACCGGACAGCGGATTGGCCATTTGCGCGAATGCCAGGCCCATGCCCTGCGCGATCAGCTCGCCGGCGAGCGTGGTCGCCTCGAAGGCCAACTGCAGCAGCAATCCGATCGCGATGCCGGTGACAAGCTCGCTCACTACCGCCGCAACCCAAGCCGCCGACAGCGGCTCGGGCATCGCGGCGATCGGCACCAGTGGGGCGATCGCCATGGTCAGGCCTACCGCCAGCACGAAACGAATCCTGCGCGGCACCACGCGCGCACCGATCATCGGCATCACCATCAACACCGCACCGATGCGCAGGAAGGCCCACATCAGTTCGGCCAATATGCCGAACAGCATCTGGCCGTCGAGCAGGATGGCTTCGGGGCCTGCCATCAGCCAACAAGTTGCGGGATGCGCGTGATCAGCCCCGTGGTCCAGTCCGTCAGCTGCACCAGCATCCAGGGCCCGGCCAGCACCAGCATGCCGACCAGCACGATGAGCTTGGCCACGAAAGAGATGCTCTGTTCCTGGACCTGGGTTACCGCCTGCGCGAGGCCAACCGTCACGCCGGCAACCAGCTCGGCGATCAGCAGCGGGCCTGCGATCAGCAGCGCGATGCGCAGCGCGCCCTGCACCTCGGTCAGTACGACCTCGGGGGTCATGCGGCGACAGTCTTGAAGCTTGCAGCAAGCGAGCCGATGACCAGCGCCCAGCCATCGACGAGCACGAACAGCAGGATCTTGAACGGTGCCGACACCAGCATCGGCGACATCATCATCATGCCCATCGACATCAGGATGCTGGCCACCACCAGGTCGATCACCACGAACGGCACGAACAGCAGGAAACCGATCTCGAACGCAGTGCGCAACTCCGAGGTGAGGAACGAGGCCACCAGCACCGGGAAACGCACATCGGCCGGCGTTGCGTACGACTCCACCCCCGACAGCCGCGCAAACAGCATCAAATCGTTTTCGCGCACATTGGCGAGCATGAAGGCGCGGAAAGGTTCGAGCGCGGCCGTGAATGCAGGCTCGAATGCCAGCGTGCCATCGAGATACGGCGAGATGCCGTTGGCCCAAGCCAGGTCGAGTACCGGACCCATCACGAACGCGGTCAGGAACAGCGACAGCCCTACCAGGATCTGGTTCGATGGCGTGGCACCGGTTCCGAGCGCCTGGCGCAGCAGCGCCATCACGATGATGATGCGGGTGAAGGCGGTCATCGCCAGCAGCGCTGCCGGCAGCAACGTGAAGGCGCTCATCAGCAGCAGCACCTGCAGCGAGACCGACCATTGCTGGCCACCGGCCGGCAGGTTGGTCACGGTGACTGCAGGCAGTCCGGACTGCTGCTGCGCCAACACGGGCAGTGCCAGCAGCAGCAGACACGCGAACAATGCAATCCGGCGCATCATGACGCAGCTCCAGGACGCTTGAGCCGATCCAGCAGTGCGGCAAATCCGACCGGCGCCGCACTGGCCACCAGCCCCTCGGGACGCTGCTCATAGCGATGCAGCAGACGCACGTTGCCGGGTGTGACCGCCAGCAGCAGCCACGCGCCTGCAGCCTCGACCAGCACCACACGCTCCTTCATGCCCAACGACACGGCAGCGGCGACCTTCAACGGTCCGTGACTGCCGCCTGCGTTGAGTCCGCGCATGCGCGATACAAGCCAGCCGAGAAAGATGATCAAGCCGATCACCAGCAGCAGGCTCATCGCCACACTGGCGAGACCGGTCGTTCCGGACGTCGCTGCGGCGCCGCCGGTTGCAAGGGTTGCGGGCATGGTCGACCTACTTCAGGCGCTTGATGCGTTCGGCCGCACTGATTACGTCGGTCAGGCGCACGCCGAAACGTTCGTTGACCACCACCACCTCGCCTTGCGCGATGAGCGTGCCGTTGACGTAGACGTCGAGCGGCTCGCCTGCGGCGCGCTCGAGCTCGATTACCGAGCCCTGGTTGAGCTGCAGCAGATTGCGGATCGGAATGCGCGCACGCCCGACCTCCAGCGACAGCTGCACCGGCACATCGAGAATTACGTCGATGTTCATGTCGCCGCTGCCGGGACCGGCCTTGAGATTGTCGAAACGTGCGGGAGCCGGACTGCCTGCTGCAAGCAGGACCGAATCGTCGGCTGCGGCGGCTGATATGCGTCTGTTCATGCGCTTGCCCCTCGGGCGGGAGAATTCGAAGTCGGTTGCGACATGTTGAGCGGGGTGCCGAGCTTGACGGCCTTGCGTCCGTTGCTCAGCCCGAACTGCGCGGCGAACATCGGCACTTGCGCGATGAGAAGCTCGGCATTCGCCGGCATGTCGAACGGAATCACATCGCCAGCCCGCAATCCCGACAGGTCGCGCAGGCTCATGTTGATCCGGCCAAGCACCGCGCTGAGGTCAACCTCTGCTTCATGCAGCTGATTGCGCAGCGAAGTCGGCCAATGTTCGTCCTGATCGCTGCGATCACTCTGGATTCCGGCTTCGAGCTGGGCGCGGAACGGCTCCAGCATCGAGTACGGCAAGGTCACGTGGATGTGCCCGGAGCCGCCCTCGAGTTCGATATGGAAACGGCTGACCACCACGTACTCGCGCGGTGCGACGATGTTGGCGAAATGCGGGTTTACCTCGTGCTGGATGAATTCGAGCTCCAGCGGCATCACCGGCGCCCACGATTCAGCGAGATCGGCATACACCTGCTTGAGCAGGATCTGGATCACGCGCTGTTCCATCAGGGTGAACTCTCGACCCTCGATCTTGGCCGGGAAGCGGCCATCGCCGCCGAAGAAATTGTCGACCAAGGTGAATACCAGGCGCGGCTCGAACACGATGAGCGCGGTGCCGCGGAGCGGCTTTATGCGGGTCAGCGACAGGCTCGATGGCACCAGCAATGAATGCAGGTAGTCGGCGAACTTGAGCATCTCGACCCCGCGCACGCCGATCTCGGCGGTGCGGCGAAGCATGTTGAAGATGCCGATCCGGAACAGGCGCGCAAAGCGCTCATTGACCATCTCCAGCGTCGGCAACTTGCCGCGCACCAGGCGTTCCTGGGTGGCGAAGTTGTACGAGCGCGCCTCACCGGGCGCTGCACGCTCCTCGTCGGTCTTGACCTCGCCCGAATCCACGCCATGCAGCAGGGCGTCGATTTCATCCTGGGACAGCAGGTCGGCGCTCATCGTCGGTCGGCTTCGCTTACTGGGTGACGAAACTGGTGAAGTACAGGGCTTCGATCGCGTCTTTGCCGGTTTCTTCGCGCATGACCTTCTGCACTTCGGTCAGCGCGAGCTGGCGCAGGGCTTCGCGACCATCGCGACCCGCAAGGCCCTCGGCGGTCTGCTGGCCGAACAGCATCAACAGGTTGTTGCGGATCACCGGCATGTGCAGCTTCAGATCGTCCAGCGCTTTGTCTTCGCGGGTCATCACCTCGACCGAGACCTGCAGGTAGCGGCCCGAATCGGGCGCTGCCAGGTTGACTACCAGGGCGGGATCGAGGGCCAGGTACTTGGCCGCCTTCGCGGCCGCCTTGCCCTCGCCGTCATGGCCGGCTTCTTCGCCCTCGGGGGCGTCCGAGCCTTCCGCCGCTGCGTCCTTGCCGGCGGTCGATGCCGCAGCCGGCTTGCCGACCAGAAACCAGGTCACGCCGCCGCCTGCAGCACTTGCAGCGACAACCGCGCCAAGCACGATCGCGATCATCTTGCCCTTGCCGGACTTCGCCGCTGGCTCGACGGCGCCCGCTTTCGCGGGTTCTTTCTTGGCTGACATGTGTGGCTCCCGAATGGTTGCAGGACAGACTGCAAAGCCCATGCCAAGCGGCGGAAGCCCGGCGCCACGGCGTCGACACGGCTACTGGCGTTGTTCTGTCACCGGGACCGACGAAGCGCTGACGGCAGGCGTGGCGGAGAACCGCCACGCTCGAAATCACGCTCAGGCGAATTCGTCGAGCAATCCGCTGCGGGATACGGCTGCCGGAGCGCTGGCAAACATGCCCTGCTCCACGTCGCCACCAGCGTCGGGCAGGCGGAAGCCATCGCTGTCATGGGTGCGGCGCTCACCGCCGCCCTGGTGACCGACGAACGACTGCCCGAGATCGAGCCCTTCGCTCGACAGCAGTTCGCGCAGGCGATGCATGTTCGAATTCAGCGCTTCTCGCGCTTCCGGGGTGACGGTGCCGAAATGCGCGTGCACCTTTTCGCCGTCGAAGCGCAACGTGATCTCGATCGGACCAAGTTCGTCCGGGGTCACGCGGATTTCGGCCTGCGAGAATTGCTCGCGACTCATGGTGACCACGCGACTGGCCAATTCATTGCCCCACTGCGGACTGTTGAAAGGCACCACGATCTGCGGCAAGGCGCCATCGGCGCGCAGCGCCTGCGCGCCGCCCTGCGGCATGCTCGCGCCCGCCGGTGTACCGACACCTGCGGTGAAAGTCCTGCCGTCGACGGGCGACTCCAGGGCCGATGCGAGCGTATTGATCTGTACGCCCGCCAGTGGAGATTCACCATTGGATGCAAGTACTGGCGACGACTGACCCGCTGTCGCGTCCAGCGCCGTCTGAACCACGATTGGTGCGGGCAGGGCAGATGACAATGCAAATCCAGTGACCGCAGTCGTCGTCGGCAGCGGCGTTGCGACGGGCGCAGCCGTGAACGCGAGCAGGTCGAGGATTCCCCCACGCGAGCCCGGCGTGCCATCGGCATCCGGCGTTGAATCGATGGTCGGTGTTGCGCTTGCATCCAGCGATTCCGGCGCGCCAGCCAAGCCACCAGTTGCCGGCGCAAGCCGTAGCGCCAGCATCGCGGCCAGCAACTGCGATGGCGACTGCGGGCCGCGCAGCGTTGTCTCGCGCAGCGGTTGCATGCCGCCGAGCGCGCTGGTGATCGGCGCTTCGGGCAACTCCGCTGAGACCGTGTCGAGGAGCGCAACTGCGGGCGCCGGCGCTGGCCGCATCGACAGTGCGTCGAGCATCGCTGCGAGCAGCGCGTCGGGAGCTGGCGCCGCAGCGGGCGGCAATGGCGCTGCCACCGCGAGCGCGGTTGCAGCCACATCCAGCATGCTTGCCGCGGCCGATTCCGGGTCGGATTGCATGCCCGCATCGCCTATTGGCCCCAGCAAGTCGTCGAAGCTGGCCTCCTCCGCTTGCGCAGCATCGACATCGAGCCGCACGCCGGAAGGGTGCAGTTGCGCGAGCGATGCAACTGCGGCGATCGGGGCACTGGCAGGCAGCGGATTGATCATTCGTGCTGTTCGCGGGTCATGAAGCGGCGCATCGCGAGATCATCCAGCTCGCGCTGCTGGCGCAGGTCGGCGCGTCGCGCAACCTCGGCGCGACGCGCCGCGGCCAGCTTCTGCAACGCCTCCGATTCGCGTCGCGCACACACCAGTGCCTCTCGCCCGCGTTCGGCGAGCACTCGCGCATGCTCGACATGCTGCTGCTGCTGCTTGGCGACATCGTCGACGCGCGCGGCGAAGGCGCGACGGTTGGCCAGCAGTGCCGCGTCGGTGTTGCCGGCGGGAATCGCGTGGTACTCGCTCGCGAAACGGCCGAGGTCGCCGAGGCGGCTGCGCTGCCGGTCGAGCTGCCCGTTCGACTGCGCGAACGACTGCGCCGCGTCGACTACGCGGGCGGCGGCACGTTGCAACAAGGGATCGAATCGTCGTGGGTCCATGGCACCTCCTGCGGGTTCAGCGCTGCAAGAGCCGGGCCACGTGTAATCTGATGATTATGCGAGCGAAACGGTGGCCAAGTGACGGCGGCTTGGCAGCCAGCGGCGAGATGCCGACAGGCCCGCCGTCGTGGCGAGGAAGCGCGCCTGGCCGCGACGCTCAGGCCAGTACCGCATCCATGGCGGCACGGCTGTCGAGCAGCGAGGCACTTTCCGCCACGTCCTGCCCCAGCAGCTTCTGCACCATCGGCCAGCGCCGGATCGCCTCGTCGATGCGCGGGTCGGCGCCGCGCTGGTAGGCACCCAGTGCGATCAGATCGCGATTGGCGTTGTAGGACGACACCAGGGCGCGCACCGCGCGAATGCGTTCTCGCCACGCAGCGTCGGTGATATCCGGCACCACGCGACTGACCGATGCCTCGATATCGATCGCCGGATAGATGCCGCTGTCGGCAACTGCGCGCGACAACAGCACATGGCCGTCGAGGATCGCGCGTGCGGCGTCCGAGATCGGCTCGTTGTGGTCGTCGCCCTCGGTCAGCACGGTGTAGAACGCGGTGATCGAGCCACCACCCGGACCACCGTTGCCGGCGCGTTCGACCAACTGCGGCAAGCGCGCGAATACGCTCGGCGGATAGCCGCGGGTAGTCGGCGGCTCGCCGACCGACAGACCGATCTCGCGCTGCGCCTGGGCCACGCGCGTGAGCGAGTCGAGCAACAGCAGGACATGCTGGCCCTGATCGCGGAACCACTCGGCGATCGCGGTCGCGCGCCACGCACCGCGCAGGCGCGCCAGCGGCGGCCGATCGGCCGGCGTGGCGACCACCACTGCGCGGCGCATGCCGGACTCGCCAAGCGTGCGTTCGACGAAGTCGCGCACCTCGCGACCGCGCTCGCCCACCAGCCCCACCACGATCACCTGCGCCTCCGTGTAGCGCGTCATCATGCCCAGCAGGGTCGACTTGCCGACGCCCGAGCCAGCGAACAGGCCGATGCGCTGGCCGCGCCCGATCGGCAGGATCGCGTTGATCGCGCGCACGCCGACATCGAGCGCGCGGGTGATCGGTTCTCGCTGCAGGGGATTGATCGGGCGTCCGCCCAGCGGCACTTCGGCGTCCACGCGTGGTGGCGGCCTGCCATCGAGCGGAACGCCCTCGCCATCGATCACCCGGCCGAGCAGGCCGGCACCCACGCCGATGGCGCCCTCGCCGGCCACCGGGATCACGCGGGCGTTGGGCAGCAACCCGTGCACATCGGCTGTCGGCATCAGGAAGGTGCGATCGCCGGAGAATCCGACGACCTCGGCGTCGACCCAACCACCGCGCGCGGCAACCCGGCAGCTCGCGCCGACCGACAGCTCCATCCCGACCGCTTCCAGGGTCAGGCCGACTACGCGGCGCAAGGTTCCCTCGCGCTGCATCGGGCCGTGTTCGGGCACTGCATCGAGCAGATTCTTCAGGCGCAGCGCATGGGCGACGCTGCGTGCGAGCACGTGCGGATCATGCATCGCGCGCACGCCCGGCGAGGGCTGCGGCGATGCCGGCCAGTCGGGTGTCGACGGTTGCATCCAGGCGCAATACCTCGCCATGCACGCGCACATCGCCCGGCTGCAGGCTCGGATCGCCGACCAGCCGCGGCAAGGTGCTCACGCCGCCTGCTTCCAGCGCCATCTCGACCCGCGACACGTCGCCCGGATGCAGGCGCAGTTCCACCACCCGCTCGTTGACCGCAGCCGCCAATGCCTCGCGCACCACTTCCATCATCGCCCCGGTATCCCACGCCAGCTGCACGCGCGAAACCGCGCGCGCGATCGCCAGCGCCAGTTCCATCAACTGCTGCGCGACATCCTGTTCGAGTTCGGCCAGTGGCCGCGCAAACGAACGGCACAACGCGGCCAGCTGGCGTTGCTCGACCCGTGCCGCGCTCATGCCATCGGCATAGCCGTGCTCGCGGCCTTCGTTGAAGCCCTCGTCGCGGGCCACGCGCACCATCTCATCGAGCGCCTCGATGGTAGGTGCCGCGCGCTCGGCCAACTCTTCCGGCAACCACGTGGTCGCGAGCGATGAATGTTCGCGGTCGAACAGGGAGTTGCTCACGATGGCGATGGCTCAGACCATCTTCTCGGCGCCGGCACCGCCGACCTGGATCGCGCCCGATTCCTGCAGTTTGCGCACGATGGTGAGGATCTCCTTCTGCGCGGACTCCACGTCGGACAGCTTGGCCGGACCGCGTGCTTCCATGTCCTCGACCAGCATATCGGCCGCGCGTTTGGACATGTTCTTGAGCATCTTCTCGCGTACCTTCGGCTCGCAGCCGCGCA
>JBBSDI010000159.1:0-8279 GCA_038249585.1 Lysobacterales bacterium
AACGCCTCGTCGATCAGCCGATCGAGCACCGGATCGCCGAACGCCGACCACAGCGCCGACACCGGCTGGGTCGCCACGTAGTGATCGGGATCGGCCTCGGTGAAGCCTGCCGGCGCGACGGCTTCCGGACGCACGTACGCGGGACCGACGGTGCAACCGGCAAGCAGCGCGGTCGCCAGCGCGACCAGCAGCAGTCCACTGCTGGTCGATGGGCTGCAACGCTTGGACTCAAGCATGACGCACCCCCTGCGCACTGCCGCGCTCGCCGCGTTTGGCCATCGTGCGGATCACCACATAAAACATCGGCGTCAGGAACAGCCCGAAGAAGGTTACGCCGAGCATGCCGCAGAACACCGTCACGCCCATCACGTAGCGCACCTCTGCACCCGCCCCGGAGGCGAACACCAGCGGCACCACGCCCATGATGAACGCAAAGCTGGTCATCAGGATCGGGCGCAGGCGCAGGCGCGCCGCTTCGATCGCCGCCTCGATCACGCTGCGTCCCTGCATCTCCAGCTCGCGCGCGAACTCCACGATCAGGATCGCGTTCTTGCACGCCAGGCCCATCAGCACCACCAGTCCGATCTGGGTGAATATGTTGTTGTCGAGGAAGGTCGGCGGCCCGGTCGGCGGAAACACCGCCAGCGACAAACCGTGCGCCATGTTGATCAGGAACAACCCGCCCATCGCCGCCAGCAGCGCCATCGGCACGATCAGGATCACCACCAGCGGCAGCGACCAGCTCTCATAGAGTGCAGCCAGCACCAGGAACACCAGCAGCACGCACAACGGAAACACGTACATCGCCGCATTGCCCTGGGTGACCTGCTGGTAGGTCAGTCCGCTCCACTCGAAGGTCATGCCGACCGGCAGCATCGAGCGCGCGAGGTTGGCCGCGACCTCCAGCGACTCGTTGGCGCTCAGCGACGAGCCGTCGATCGCACCACCCAGATCGGCCGCCGGATAGCCGTTGTAGCGCACCACCGGGTCCGGACCGTAGGTGCGCCGGACATCGACCATGCTGCCCAGCGGCACCATCTGGCCGGCCTCGTTGCGGGTCTTGATGTTGCCGATATCGGCGATGTCGTCGCGGAACTGCGCATCGGCCTGCACGTACACGCCATAGGTCTTGCCGAACAGGTTGAAGTCGTTGACATAGGCCGAGCCCAGATAGATCTGCAGGCTGTCGAATACCTCGTTGAGCGGCACGCCCTGTTGTTTGGCGCGCAGGCGGTCGACCACGGCATCGAGCTGCGGCACGTTGGCCTGGAAGGTCGACTGCACCGATTGCGCGTCGAAGCCGGGTGTCGCACGCAGCGCACCAGCCAGCGCCTGCACCTGGTTGTTGAGCTCGCCATAACCAAGTCCCGCACGGTCCTCGACATACATCTCGAAACCGGTGGCATTGCCCAGGCCCAGCACCGGCGGTGGCAGGAAGGCGAACGCGAAACCTTCCTCGATGCCGCCACTGCGCCCGATCACATCGAGCCAGACGTCGGTTGCAGTGCGGGTCTTCTTGCCGTCGAACCAGCGCGCGAACATGCCCGGGAATCGATCCTCGAAGGGATCGAGGCCGATGAACAGCACCGCAGCATTCGGGGTCGCCGCGAAATGCACGCCGTTGAGGCCCGGAAATGCGACCACATTGGCCACACCGTCGACCTCAAGCGCCAATCTCGAAAACTCATCGACCAGTTTCTGGGTGCGATCGATCGAGGCGCCCTCGGGCAGGGCGGCGATGCCGAACAGGTACTGCTTGTCCTGGGTCGGGATGAATCCACCCGGCACGCCGCGGAATGCGAACACGGTCACCAGCAGCAGCACCGCATAGATCGCCAGCATGCGCCCGGTGCGCGCGGTCACCTGCTGCACGCGCGTGGCATAGCGATCCGAGGAGCGCTTGAAGAAGCGGTTGAAGGCGCCGAAGAAGCGGCCGAACACGCGATCCAGACCTCGGGTCAGTGCATCCTTCGGCGCACCATGGGGCTTTAACAGTCCCGCGGCCAGTGCCGGCGACAGGGTCAGCGAATTGATCGCCGAGATGATGGTCGAGATCGCGATGGTGACCGCGAACTGGCGATAGAACTCACCGGTCACGCCACCCAGAAAAGCCAGCGGCACGAACACCGCGGTCAGCACCAGCGCGATGGCGATGATCGGCCCCGACACTTCGCTCATCGCCTTGTGCGCGGCCTCCAGCGGGCTCAGCCCCTCCGCAATATTGCGCTCGACGTTCTCCACCACCACGATCGCATCGTCGACCACGATGCCGATCGCCAACACCATGCCGAACAGGGTCAGCACATTGACCGAGAATCCGAGCAGCCACAGCACCGCGAAGGTGCCCACGATCGACACCGGTACCGCGATCAGCGGAATCACCGATGCGCGCCAGGTCTGCAGGAACACCACCACCACCAGCACCACCAGCAGCACGGCTTCGAGCAGGGTTGCGACCACCGCCTCGATCGACTGCCGCACGAACACGGTCGGATCGTAGGCCACCTTCCACTCGACGCCGGGTGGGAACTGCGCCGATAGTTCGGCCAACTTCGCGCGCACGGCATCCGACAGCGCGATCGAATTCGCACCCGGTGCTTCGAAGATCACGATCGCTGCGGCTTCCTTGGTGCTCAGCTGCGAACGGATTGCGTAGTCGTTGGCGCCCAACTCGAGCCGCGCCACGTCGGCCAGGCGAGTCACCGCACCGCTGGCATCGGCCTTGAGCACCACCTCGCCGAACTCCTCGGTCGTCTGCAGACGTCCGCGGGCATTGATCGACAGCGTGAAGTCGGCAGCAATCGGCTGCGGCGGCGCGCCGATGCTGCCGGCGGAGACCTGTACATTCTGTTCGCGGATCGCGCGCACCACGTCGCTGGCGGTCAGGCCGCGCGCGGCGACCTTGTCGGGATCCAGCCACACCCGCATCGCGTAATTGCCGCCTCCGAATGCAATTGCCTGGCCCACGCCGGGCAGGCGCGCAAGTTCGTCCTTGATCCGCAGGTTGGCGTAATTGGATAGATACAGCGCATCGCGACTGTCGTCGGGCGAGACCAGATGCACCACCATGGTCAGCGTCGGTGCCTGCTTGGCGGTGGTAACGCCCAGCGCGCGCGCGGCCTCCGGCAGCCGCGGCAGCGCCTGCGCGACACGGTTTTGCACCTGCACCGCGGCCAGGTCGATATCGGTACCGAGCTTGAAGGTGACGTTGAGCTGCATCACGCCGTCGGAACTGGCCACCGACTTCATGTAGATCATGTTCTCCACCCCGTTGACCGCTTCCTCGATCGGTGCTGCCACGGTCTCGGAGATGGTCTTCGGGTCGGCACCCGGATACACCGCGCGCACCTGCACGGTCGGTGGCACCACGTCCGGGTACTCGCTGATCGGGATCTGCGGGATCGCGATCAGTCCGGCGATGAAAATCAGGATCGACAGTACCGCCGCGAAGATCGGGCGGTCGACGAAAAATCTTGAGGCGTCCATCGTCATCGGAGTTTCCTTGCGAATACGGCGCAACAGCGGCGCGCGCGCTGCGACCCGGGCGTGCCCGGCGCGGGTTCAACTGCCTGCGGCATGGGCGCCGCGCCTAGGGCGACTGCGGATCGGCGGCTGCGGCAGCCGGCTGCGGCCGCGGCATCTCCGGTTGGCTCATCGGCACCTCGAAGGGCGCGACGGGCATGCCGGGGAAGAAGATCTTGCGGGTGCCGTTGACCACCACCTTGTCGCCGGGCGCCAGTCCCGCGGTCACGATGCGCAGCCCATCGACCACCGGACCGAGCTGGATGTCCTTGCGCACGGCAGCATTGTTCTCGCCGATCACGTAGACGTACTTGCGATCCTGGTCGGTGAGCACTGCGCGATCGTGGACCAGCATCGCCTCGCTGCTGCTCGCACCCAGTAGCTGCACGCGGGCGAACAAGCCGGGCGTGAATATGCCATCGGCATTCGCGAGCAACGCTTTGGCGCGGATGGTGCCGGTCGCGGGGTCCAGCGCGTTGTCGATGAATACCATCTCGCCGCTATGCGGATAGCCCTGTTCATTGGCCAAGCCGACGCGCACCGGGTTGTTCGCATTGCGCGAGCTCGGGCGCACGCCTTCGCGCGCGAGCGCCTGGTACTTCAGAAACATGCGCTCATCGCCGTCGAACGCCACGTACACCGGGTCGATCGAAACCACGGTGGTCAGCAGGCTTGTTCCTGCCGACACCAGATTGCCCGGACGCACCAGAGCCTGGCCGACGCGGCCGGCTATCGGTGCGGTGACGCGGGTGAACTCGAGGTTGAGTTCCGACTGCCGCGCGCGTGCCTGCGAGGCTTTGACGTCGGCCTCGGCCTGGGCCAGTTCGCCGCGCCGCTGTTCAAGCTCCTCGGCCGAGGCTGCCTTGACCGCAGCCAGCTTTTCGCTGCGCGACAGTTCGGTTCGCGCAACGGCCGCACGGGTCTGCGCGCGCGCGACATCGGCGCGCACGCTGTCGGCCGCAGCCCGATACTCGCGATCATCGATGGTGAACAGCAGATCACCCTTGGCCACCACCCCGCCCTCGCGGAAGTGCGTGCCGATCAGAAAACCGGTAACCCGCGGGCGGATCTCGACGCTGTCGATCGCTTCGATACGACCCGAGAACTGATCCCATTCGGTGACCGGCTGCACCACCACTCTCGCCACGTTGACATCCGGCGGCGGCATCTGCGGTGGACCACCGCCGCCGCCGCCGCAGGCAGCCAGGGCTGCGGCGGCGATGAGCAATGCAAGGCGCGGCAAGGCGCTCGCATTACGGATGGTCGCAAGGATTGCGGAAGGCTTCATCGCTTGGTTCCTTTGCCAACAGCGGGAGTCTTGGTTGTTGTGCGCGGAGATTTCGAAGGCGGTTTTTTCGATGCCGGGGCGCGTGCCGGAATCGGCGGCGCCCACTCGTGCGCGAAGCGCTCGAGCATGAGCACCAGTCGCTTGCGCGCCGCGCCCGGCAGCTCGACGAAGCCGAAGGTCTCCATCCAGAACAGCCCATCGGCGGCCAGACGCAGCAGCAGCCGGCGCAGGTGCAGCTCGGTCCACGGTGCCTGGCCCGTCTGGTCCCGATAGAATTGTCGGCAGCCGTCGAGCAGGGCCGGATTGTGGGCGACCGCACTGAGCATGCCCGCGACAAAGCGTTGATGGCCGACATCGCGTTCGGTGGCCGAGCGGATGTAGGCGACCAGGTCGCCGGTCGCCGGGCAGCCGCCAGTGCAGCGATTATGGGCGATCGACTGCTCCCAGCGCGCGCGGTCGCGTTCGACCAGAGCGCGCAACAGGTCGTCCTTGGTCGGGAAGTGATAGGTGATACCGCCGCGGGTGACGCCGCTGGCGGCCACCACCCCGTCGAAAGTCAACGCCACAGCGCCATGCTCGCGCACCACGCGCTCGGCGGCATCAAGGACTCTGTCGCGTGCTTTGGGAATTCGGCCCATGGCATTTCTATACAAAACGTTCTGTGCAGTAAAATGCCAGCTGCCGGCGCTTCTGACAAGTGACATTGGTCAGGCGCACCGCCAAGGCAGCGTCAGGATCAGGTGAAGCTTCGGTCTAGGGACGATCCAGGCGTTGAAGGATTCGGCCAGCAGGTGACAGTCCGATGGCTACGCCCAGGATCACCCCGAGCATGTTGGCCACCAGATCGGCGAGGTCCGCGCTGCGCCACGTGGTCAGCGATTGCGCCAGCTCGATCGCTGCACCGAGGGCCACGAACCCGCAGGCGCGGGCGAGAAGGGCCTGCGGGCTGCGGGTGAGCTGCGCGAACCACAGGGTGATGAGAAGCCAGCCCAGCGCGTGCTCGAGTTTGTCGCTGCCCTCGACCGGGAACGGCGAGCGCGGCAGCGGCACCAGGCAGATCACCACGGTGGCCAGCAGCCACAGCCGCCCCAGCAGCAGCCACCAGTTCAAATGCGGCAGATCGCGCAGTCCTTTCACAGGCGCATGCTCTGGTCGATACCCATCCATGATGCGAGGGCGGGATCGAACGCGCGGGTGAAGGCGAGCGCCTTGAAGCGCTCGCCCATCTCGCCGGGAAGAGTCAGGCGGCGGACCTGCTGGGCCAGGCGCAGTTGTTCGACCGCGCCGTTCGGCGCACTGGTGTCGCCGATCTCGGCCAAACCGTTGGCGAACAGGAACTGCGCCTGGCTCGCGTAGCACGCCGGCTGCAAACCGGCGCGCCAGCCGGCCTCGGCCACGGCGGTGAAGTCGACGAACGCGGTGATGTCGCTCAGGCCCGGCATCCATAGCGGATCGGCATGCGCACGATGCCGGTAGTGGCAGATCAGGGTGCCGTCGCTGCGCTGCGGCAAGTAATACTCTCGACGCGGGTAGCCGTAGTCGACGAACAACGCGATGCCGGACTCCATCGCGCCGGTTACTGCGGCGAGCCAGGCGCCGAGCTGCGGCAGCAACTCCGAGCGATACGGCCGCGGCAGTTCATCCGGCGCCTCGATGGCCGTGACGAATGCGGCCTTGAGTTCGGCATCCGCAGCACGTTCGCGCCAGCACAAACGATCCTCGGCATCGACATCCACGCAGCGCTCGAACAGTCCCTCGTCGCGCCACGCGAAAGCGCGTACCGGCAAGGCGTCGATCACCTCATTGGCGAACAGCGCGCCGCGCCACGGTGCCGCCGGTGGCGCATCGAGCCATTGCACGCGAGCAGCCAGTTGCGGCACCCGTGCGGCCAGCAGCGCGGCCTGCCGCTCGCGCAGGTCCGCGCTGGTCTCGAGGATCCAATACGCATCCGGCAGCGCATCGATGCGCGCCCACTCGCGCAGTGCATCGGCCGCGAACGCGCCGCTACCAGCGCCCAGTTCGAGCACGCAGCGACCGCCGCCAAGCGCCGGTGCCAGTGCGCGCGCGACGCAGCGCGCGAATACATCGCCAAGCTCGGGCGCGGTGACGAAGTCGCCGGCCGCACCGAACTTGGTGCGACCCGCGCTGTAATAGCCCAGCCCCGGTGCGTAGAGCGCACGCTCCATGTAGCGCGCGAAATCCAGCGCGCCGTGCACCGCGATCTCGTCGCGGATCGCGGCAGACAACCGCGCGGAGTGCGCGAGTTCGTCGGCGGATGGGGCCGGCAGGGCAATCGAAGGCGGCATCTGCTCACGCGCGTGGAACGCTGGAAGGGCGGATAATCGCGGAAACCACGCCGCAGGGGAAACCGCATGCCGATATCCGAACGCCCCGTCGTGCTGATCACCGGCGCTGCACGCCGCGTCGGCCGGGTGATCGCGCGCACCCTGCACGATGCCGGCTACGATCTTGCCTTGCACTACCGCAACGGCAAGGCCGAAGCCGAGCAGCTGGCCGCCGAACTTCAATCGCGGCGCGCCGACTCGGTGCTGCTGCTGGGCTGCGAGCTGGCGCAGGTCGCCGAGCTGAACAAGCTGGTGCTGCGCAGCGTGCAGCGCTTCGGTCGCCTCGACGGGCTGATCAACAATGCATCGAGCTTCTATCCGACCGCCATCGGCGAGGCCAGCGAGCAGCAGTGGGACGAGTTGTTCGCGTCCAACGCGAAGGCGCCGTTCTTTCTGTCCCAGGCCGCCGCGCCGCACCTGCGCGCGGCGCGCGGCGCGATCGTGAACCTGGTCGATATCTACGCCGAGCGCCCGCTCCCGCGCCACACCATCTACTGCATGGCCAAGGCCGCCAACGCGATGCTGGTGATGTCGCTGGCCAAGGAACTGGGTCCGGAGGTGCGCGTCAACGGGGTGGCACCGGGCGCGGTGTTGTGGCCCGAAGCGGGCAAGACCAGCGCCGAGCAGCAGGAACTGATCGGCAAGAGTGCGCTGCGCCGTGCAGGTGCGCCCGAGGACGTGGCTGGTGCGGTGCTGTACCTGCTGCGCGATGCAACCTTCGTAACCGGGCAGATCCTCAAGGTCGATGGCGGCAGAATGTTGACCGTCTAGGTTCGACACCTTGCTGCCGCGCTGTGGGAGCTGCCATGGCAGCGACCGGACTCGCGGCGCTAGCCAAGGGTGCAGTCGCCGGCATGCCGGCTCCCACAGCTGAGGAAGTGGGCGCGAGGCAGGTCTGGTGCGCTCGAAGCGCGAGATCGAATGATCTGCGGTGGCAGGCCTTCCTCGCTGTGGGAGCTGCCATGGCAGCGACCGGAGTCGCGGCGCTAGCCAAGGCTGCAGTCGCCGGCATGCCGGCTCCCACAGCGAGGAAGTGGGCGCGAGGCAGGTCTGGTGCGCTCGAAGCGCGAGATCGAATGATCTGCGGTGGCAGGCCTTCCTCGCTGTGGGAGCTGCCATGGCAG
>JBBSDI010000160.1:0-8250 GCA_038249585.1 Lysobacterales bacterium
TCACGCGGGCCTGCGGCAGCATGCGCAATGCAGCAGCCGCCAGCATCCAGTTCTCGGGCAGCTTGTCGGTGGCGATGGGGCGCTCGCGCCGCCAGCGTGCGCTGAGGGCGAGATAGCGTTGACCCAGGCGGTCCCAGTCGGTCTGCTGCAGGTGCGGCGCCCAGGCCGGGAACGGCATCCGGCGACGCGCTGATTCCTCGTCCACCGTGGCTTGCAGGTAGGGCAGTTCGCTGGCACCCTCGACCTGCGGGTGCGCGGCCAGAACCTGCTCGAACAGCGTGGTGCCCGAGCGCGGCAATCCGACCAGGAAGATCACTTCGCGACCCGTGGCGGAGGCCTGCGAGTCGACGGGTGCGGCGAACGCCACGTCTACCGCTGCAAGCAGGCGCGCGTGGCCGTTGCCGTCCCATGATTTTGCTGCGGCGATCCGCGCGTTGGCGCGATCGAGTGTCGCCACCGCATCGGCAAGCCGCCCGCACTGCTCGTAGGCACGACCGAGTGCGAATTCCAGCATGCCCAGCGACTGCGCGTCGAGGCCCGAGGCCCGCGCCTGCAGCTCGAGCGCCTGCAGCTCGCCCGGCCGCAGGTCGATGGTCTTGATCTCCAGCATGCCGAACCAGGCCCGCGCAGGTTCGCGCTGCTGTGCGATGAGATGTCGATAGTCGTCCGCAGACCCTGTCGCGTCGCCCAGCGCCTGTCGACAGCGCGCGCGCAGCAGGCGCGCCACCACATGCGTGCCGCTGCCTGTCAGCAGTCGGTCGGCGAGTGCGGTGGCCTCCAGTGCGTAGCCCTGGCGATCGCACTCGAGCGCTAAAGCCAGCGAGGTCTCGGGGGTGCCAGCGGCGCCAGCGGCGGCGAGCAGTGCGGCGTGGGCAGCAACGGCGTCGGCGCCGGCTTCGCACACCGCGGCGAGATCGATCAGGATGGGCACGTCCTGCGGGTTCGCCGCGTGCGCGCGCTCCAACGACTCGCGGGCGGCGGCCAGCCGGCCCTGCTGGCGCTGCAGCACGCCGGCCCAGCGCAGAACTTCAGGGTGCGCGGGCGCGATGGCGCCTGCGCTGAAAAGCTGCAGTTCCGCTGCGTTCAATGCGCCGCGCGCGAGCTGTGCTACCGCCTCACGCAGTGCCGCTGCAGGACCGGGTGGCAGGCCGCGCAAGCGTGCCGCGGGCAACTGCGGCGCGCTGGCATCGGGGCCCGGGACGGGTCGGCTCATCGGCTCGGAAGTGAAGTGGGGCAGCGCTCAAGCATGCGAATTCTCAACGCAGTGGAAGGGGACCGGCACCCGCACACTGCACGCGCTTTGCTGCAAGGCGCTGCGGAGTTCACCAGTCTTTCGACAGCAATCAACGCCCGGGGGAGTCAATGAACAACCACCAGCGCGGTTTTCGCAAGTGTTTTTTCCGGCGCCCCGCCACGCCGGCATCCACCGGTGCGGTGATTCCCGCTGCAGCCACCGCCCCGCAGATGCAGTGCGATCGTCATACGCAAGGCCTGATCCGTCTCGACGCGTAGTCTCCAAGGGCGTCGCAAGGCGCCGTTCCCATGCGGCCGGCACCGAGCACCACGCGGCCAGCTGACGCCATTCCAGGCGCAATGTCCGCTTGGCCAGCACGCCGGCAGGCACCCGCATCCGCGCAGTCGCGAGCTCTCGCTTGCCGCCCCACGCACTGCGCGTTTTCCTGGCGCGCCGCCGAACCGGCGCCAGTCGCTCGCCGCTGTAGGGATCGCCCCGACCTTGGCCATCCGCTGCACCCTACAGCTGTCGGAGTCGTCCTGATTACCAGACCGACGCGCGCTGAACAGAATGGTCGCGTACTTCAGCTCCCAAGGGATATGCCATGAAAGCGTCGTTTGCGGTTCAGTTTTCCCAAGGGGTCAACATCACGCCCCAGCTGTTGCAGTCGATCCGTTTGCTGCAACTGACCGGGGCCGAGCTTGAAGCGCACGTGCGCGAGGCGCTGGATGCCAACCCGATGCTCGAGCAGCCGGAGGCCGGCGAGACGGGCGATGACGGAACCGATGCGCCGGAGGCGGCCAGCCCCGAACCCGAGCCGGTGGTGGCGGTCCGCGTCGAGGACGGCGGTATCGGCAGCGAACCCGGTTATTCGAGCGCTGGCGGCGGCACCGATGCCGGCGACGATGAGGAGGGTCCCGCCGCGCGCATCGCCGCAACCGTGACCGATGTGCGCCAACACGTGCTCATGCAGATGCAGCTGATGCTGACCGACGCCCGCGAGATCGCCGCTGCCGCCTGGTTGGTCGACCAGGTCGACGATGCCGGATATCTGGAGCGCGAACCTGCCTGCCTGGCGGGACTGCAGCCGGCCGATTGCGCACTGCCGGCGCACCGTCTGGAACAGATGCGCCAGCTGATGCTGTCGCTGGACCCGGCCGGTTTCGGCGCGCGCGACCTGCGCGAGTGCCTGCTTGCCCAGCTCTCGCAAATGGACAACTGCAGCGCGGCGCATACGCTGGCCATGCGCGTTGTACTCAACCACCTGCCGTTACTGGCCGCGCACGACCACCGAGCCCTGGCCGAGCTGCTCGATGCTGGCGTCGACGACGTGGTGCGCGCCGAGCGCCTGATCCTGTCGCTCGATCCGCGGCCGGGCGAGCGCTTCGCGGTCAGCAACCCGGCCTATGTGGTACCCGATGTGCTGGTCACCCGCGACGAGCGCGGCTGGAAGGTCGAGCTGAATGCAGCGATCGCCCCGCGCGTGCGCGTCAACCGCGTCTACGAAGGCATGCTCGGTCGTTGCGAGAACAACGCCTCGTCGCGCACCCTGCGCGACCTGCTGCAGGAGGCGCGCTGGCTGGTCCGCGCGCTGGCCATGCGCCACGAGACCTTGATGAAAGTGACTACCGTGATCGTCCAGCGCCAGCGTGCCTTCCTCGAGCGCGGCGCCGAGGCGATGCAGCCGCTGACCCTGCGCGAGGTGGCCGACGCGATCGGTATGCACGAGTCGACCGTGTCGCGCATCACCACCGGCAAGTACATGCAAACTCCACGCGGCACGCTGGAACTGAAGTTCTTCTTCTCGAACCGCCTGCAGGGTGCCGAAGTATCGGGCGTGGCGATCCGTGCCATGGTCAAGCGCCTGATCGATTCGGAGAATCCGGCCGTGCCGTTGGCCGACGACACCATCGCTGCCCTGCTCGCGCGCCAGGGCGTTCGCATCGCGCGTCGAACCGTGGCCAAATACCGCGACGTGCTGCAGATCGCTGCGGCCAAAGACCGCCGCCGCGAGACGGTCGCCGCCGTCGCCTACGCCTGACCCGCGCCGCCCATGCGCCCTCTTCTGGAAACCGCCACCATGCGTCAGCTCCGCGTCCTGCTTGTCGATGATCACGAAGGATTCCTCAACGCCGCCCAGCGCCAGCTGCGCAACCTGCCGTGGGTATCGGTGGTGGGTCGTGCGCTCAACGGATTGGAGGCGGTACGCCTGACCGAACAGCTCACCCCCGATGCGGTCCTGATGGACCTGGCAATGCCCGAGATGGGCGGGCTGCAGGCCACGCGCCTGATCAAGGCGCAGACCAAGCCGCCGTTCGTGGTCATCGCCAGCCATTTCGACGATCCGCAGCATCGCGAACACGCCGCCAGCGCCGGCGCCGATGGCTTCGTGAGCAAGATGTTCTACGTGCAGGAAGTGGTTCCGATCCTGGAGAAACTGGCCGGAGACGACAGCCATGTCTGAGGCCCGCGTGCTGGTGCTGGACGCCGATCCGGTGCGTGCCTCGCGCACCGCGGAGCTGCTCGACTTCATCGACTATGTTCCGCAAGTGCTGGCCGATGTCGGCGCGCTGTCGCTGGAGCGCCATGCGCCGCGCGACTGGGCTGCCGTGGTGCTCGGCAGCATTCCGGATCCCGCCACCTGGCAGCGCTTCCTCGACTGGCTCAAGCGCGACCCGCTGCATCCGCCGGTGCTCGGCATGCCCGAGCACCATGACGACGGTGCCCGCCAGTTCGGCCTGAACAGCGCGCAGTTCTGGCCGCTGGACTATCCGATCAAGTACCCGTTGCTGTCCGAGCTGTTGCGTCGGGCCAGCATCAAGCGCCTCGATGAAGAAGCGCGCGTGGTCAGCATCCTCGGCGGGCCCACCGGGCATGCGCCCGGCATTCAGCGGCTGCGGCGTTTGATCGCGCAGGTCGCGCCCTTCGACACCACGGTGCTGATCCTCGGCGAGTCCGGCAGCGGCAAGGAGGTCGCCGCACGCGCCATCCACGATGCGTCCTCGCGACGCGGCAAGCCGTTCGTGGCGATGAACTGCGGTGCGATCCCCGGCGAACTGCTCGAAAGCGAGCTGTTCGGCCACGAGAAAGGCGCATTCACCGGCGCGATCACCGCGCGCAAGGGCCGTTTCGAGATGGCCGATGGCGGCACCCTGTTTCTCGACGAGATCGGCGACATGTCGATGCCGATGCAGGTCAAGCTGCTGCGCGTGCTGCAGGAGCGCAGCTTCGAACGGGTCGGAGGCAACCAGACCATCCGCTGTAACGTGCGGGTGATCGCCGCCACCCATCGCAATCTGGAAGAGAACATCCAGAAGGGCGCGTTCCGTGAGGACCTGTTCTATCGACTCAACGTGTTCCCGCTGGAGATGCCGCCGCTGCGCGAGCGCCTGGCCGACCTGCCGGAGCTGGTCGATGTCCTGACCCAGCAGTTGGAGAAGAACGGTCGCGGGCGGGTGCGCTTGAGCACCGATGCGCTGGCCGCGCTGTCGCGCTACCGATGGCCGGGCAATGTACGGGAGCTCGCAAACCTGATCGAGCGCCTCGCGGTGCTCAACCCATCCGGCAGCGTGCGGGCCAGCGATCTGCCGGCACGCTATCGGGTCGAGGACGATGGCGCGCCGAGTGTGGCCTTCCATTCGACCGCGAACGAGGCCCCGCCGGTCGGCATCGCGCCGGCGGCCGCGGGTGCGCGGCTAGACGAGCTGCCCGCGGAAGGATTGGATCTGAAAGAACACATGGCGCGGATCGAGACCGCCCTGATCAAGGCCGCCCTCGAACGCTCCGGCGGAGTCGTGGCGCATGCAGCGCAACTGCTCGGCCTGCGCCGCACGACGCTGGTCGAGAAGCTGCGCAAGTACGGTCTCGGACGCGGCGACGAGGCTGGCATGGATGCGGTTGCGTGATTGCCGCAGCGAGCGCGGCACACACCTTGCAATCGCTAATCGGCACAGAATCTTGAGCGCGCAGAACCTGCAGCCATGAGCGAGGTCAACATCGCCAGCGTACTGGGACAGATCCGCAGCCTGCGCGAGCAGACTGCGGCGCTGAAACCGATGGCGCCACTGAATGCGCCAGCGGCCACTGGCGCTGCGGATTCGGTGCGCATGCCGGCTTTCGGCGATGTGCTCAAGGGCGCGCTCGATCAGGTCAGCAACGCGCAGGGCGCGGCGCGGAAACTGCAGGAAGGTTTCCAACTCGGCGACTCGCGCGCGGACCTGCCGAGCGTGATGCTGGCGATGCAGAAGTCGCAGGTATCGTTTCGCGCCCTGGTCGAGGTCCGTAACCGCGTGGTGCAGGCGTACCAGGACGTGATGAACATGCCGATGTAGTGCCTTGGGCTGCGCTGTAGGCGCACCCCGTGAGCATGCCACACGCAATTGATCCCGAATTCCGAACATCACCAGGCATCGGACGCGTAGCAAAACAGCCATGGCCGAAACACTCGCCCTCATTGGACCCAAACCGCGCCTGCAGGATCTGCCCTACGTGCGGCAGCTCGCCCTGCTCGCCGGCATTGCAGCGGCAATCGCGCTGGGCCTGTACGTGTTCTTCTGGACCCAGAAGCCGAACTACGTGCCGGTGTATCCGGGGCTCGCCGACAAGGACGCGTCGGAAGTGCTGGATGCACTGCGCGCAGCCCAGGTTCCGGTGCTGCTCGATCCGCTTACCGGCAGCGTTACCGTGCCCGAGACCGCGCTGCAGTCCGCGCGCCTGCAGCTTGCCGCGCAAGGCCTGCCGGCCGGCTCGCGGATGGGCATCGAGATGATCCAGCAGGACCAGGGCTTCGGCGCCAGCCAGTTCGTGGAAAGCGCGCGCTACCAGCACGCGCTCGAGACCGAGCTTGCGCGAACCATCGGTGGGGTGCGCCCGGTGCGCAGCGCGCGTGTGCATCTGGCGCTGCCGCGTGCATCGGTGTTCGCCTCGCGGCGCGAACCGGCCAGCGCGTCGGTCTTGCTCGACCTGTATCCCGGTCGCACGCTCGAGCCCAGCCAGGTCGCCGCGATCGTGCACATGGTGGCCTCCAGCATTCCAGAACTGTCGCCACAGGCCGTGACCGTGGTCGACCAAAGCGGGCGGCTGCTGACCCGCAACGATGGCGACACCGATGCCGAACTTGCCGCCGAGCAGTTCTCGCAGACACGCCGCGTCGAGACGACCTACGTGCAGCGCATCGAGCGCCTGCTCGAGCCGCTGACCGGTCCGGGTCGGGTCAGCGCCCAGGTGGCGATCGAGATGGACTTCGCAGTCACCGAGGAAGCGCGCGAAACCTTCGCGCCCGATACGCGGCTGCGTAGCGAGCAGGTCGCCGAGGCGGTAACCGAAACCCGCAAGCCCGGCGGCGTGCCCGGTGCAGTCAGCAACCAGCCGCCGCAAGCCGCGCCACCCACCAGCGCCGATGCGGTTGCAGGAAACGAGGCGAATCCGAGCAATGCCTCGCGCAGCGCAACCCGTAACTTCGAAATGGACCGGACGGTCAGCCATACGCGCCAGCCCGCTGGACGGGTCAAGCGGGTCTCGGTAGCGGTACTGGTCGACCACGTGCCGCCACAGGCTGTGGCAGCGACAGCCGATCCTGCCGCCGAACCCGCTGCGGCCGCGACCGCGCCGGCGCTGCGTGCACTCACGCCCGAGGAATTGGACCAGGTCGAGAAGCTGGTCAAGCAGGCGGTCGGCTTCGACACCGAGCGCGGCGACACCGTGTCGGTGATGAATGCGCCGTTCGCGCGCCCCGAGGCGCTGCCGCCGCCGGAAGCCGTACCGTTGTGGCAGCAGCCGCAGATGCGCGACTACGCGCGCATCGGGCTGGGCACCCTGGTCGTGCTGATGCTGGTGTTCGGCGTGTTGCGCCCTTTGCTGCGCAATCTCGCCGCGCCGCGCGAGTCCGAGCCGCTGCTGGCCACCATCGAGGGTTCCAACGGCATGGCCATGCTCGAAGGCGAGCGCGCGCAGACCGCCGAGATGCTCGCACCACCGAATAATCCACACGACCAACGCCTGGCGCAAGCTCGCCAGGCCGCGCAGCAGGATCCGCGCCGCGTAGCCCAAGTGGTCAAGAACTGGGTCGGCAACGATGCCTGACGTCAAGGCCGAGGAACTCAACGGCACCCAGCGCGCCGCGGTGATGCTGATGAGCCTCGGCGAGACGGAAGCCGCCGAGGTGCTCAAGCACATGAGCGCCAAGGAGGTGCAGAAGCTGGGCGCCGCGATGGCGACCATCAACGGGGTGTCGCGCGAGAAGCTCGAACAGATCGTGGCAGAGTTCTCCGGCGAGTTGGACAACCAGAGTTCTATCGGCCTGGGTTCCGACGACTACCTGCGCAACGTGCTGGTACAGGCCCTTGGCGCAGACAAGGCCAGTGGCGTAATCGACCGCATCCTGCATGGACGCAACTCGCGCGGCCTGGAGAATCTGAAATGGATGGAGCCACGCTCGATCGCCGACCTGATCCGCAACGAGCACCCGCAGATCATCGCCATCGTGCTGAGCTATCTCGATCCCGACCAATCGGCGGAGGTGCTGAAGAATCTGCCCGAGCGCGTGCGGCCGGACGTGATGCTGCGCATCGCGACGCTGGACAGCATCCCCGCCAACGCGCTCAACGAGCTCAACGATATTCTTGAGCGCCAGTTCACCGGCAACCAGGCGCAGAAGGCCTCCTCTGTCGGCGGGCTGAAGGCTGCGGCCAATATCCTGAACTTCGTCGATACCACACTCGAGCAGCAGATTCTCGGCAGCATCGGCGCGGTCGACAACGAGCTGTCGGCCCGCATCCAGGACCTGATGTTCGTATTCGACGACATCGGCGAGATGGACGACCGCAGTATCCAGAGCGTGCTGCGCGAAGTTCCGGGCGACCGCTTGGGCCTGGCGCTGCGCGGCTGCGAGCCGAAGGTACGCGAGAAGATGCTCAAGAACATGTCCAAACGCGCGGCCGATATGCTGGTCGAGGACATGGAAGCACGCGGTCCGGCCAAGCTGTCCGACGTGGAGTCCGCGCAGAAGGAGATCCTCA
>JBBSDI010000161.1:0-8245 GCA_038249585.1 Lysobacterales bacterium
CCGAACGCTGATCGCGCCGGGGGCGCGCCTGGCGCAGCGCGGCGCGATAGTCACCACGGCTGCCGGCCCGACTGCTGCGTGGACGGAATGCGTGCACGCTGCTCGCGCGCGGTGGCCTCGCAGTTCGGGTGATTCGAATCCGGTGGGCACTTCAGCAAATACACGCCCTGCAGCACGATGAACGCAAACGGTACGTCGCCGACGATCTGCTGCCCGAGGTTCTCGCCATCGCGAGTCCATGCGCGATTGAAGCGCGTGGACTGATGAGTCAGCACGGGCGCACGCTCAGTCGGCGCTGGCCGCGCAAACGGATCGGCAGCAGTGGACTTCGATTCCGGCGGCGTCCGCACGCCGCCATCGGGCGTGAACAGGCGCCGCGCATCAAGTGCCGGCTCGCGGGATGCTCGGCGCGCTGGATCGCGCGGCATGAACTCTACGGCGACCCCCTGGTCCTCCGGTGCAGCGCGGCGCGTGATCGCGCGCGGTACGAGGGTCTCATCGCGTGCCGCTGCGGACTGCACCGGCGCAAGCGCCTCGACAGGAGCCGGCTGCTGCTGGACGAACGCGATCGAGATGCTGCTTTCGGCGCGGATATCGACCTGCGCGGGGCGATAGCGGGCCAGGTAGTCGAGCACCAGCCAAGCGGCCACATGGGCCAGCAACACCGCCAGCAGCACCAGTCGCTGCAGCCTCGCGTCGTCCATCGCCGCGCGCGCCCCTGCGCGATTGCGCCGCGCAAGCTGCGCGGTCATTGCGTCGGCCCTGCTGAAAGTGCTCACCAATCGCCGTGCAGCGCAGTGTCGAAAATCATGGCCGGAAATCAACTGCGCGACTCAGGTCCTCAGGCTCGGTCTGATACGTCTCCCACGGCGCCTTGGGCGGATTCTTCATCGCCGGCGGCGGCACATCGCCGCAGCCGCCGAGGATGATGATGTAGGCGCAACGCCAGCGCGTGCCCCACGGCGTCTTGAACTCCTTCTCCAGGATCACGCGACGCATGATCTCGGCACCGAGGGGCTCGTTCGACGGCACCCAGTATTCGTCGAAGCGGGTGGGCTTGTAGGGGATCGGCGAGCGGATCGGTGCGATGGCCTGCGGCTTCGGGGGCGCGAAGTCCGGCGCGGCAACCAGCGGTTGGGCCGCGTCGATCGCCTGTTTGGACAGGCGCGGCGAGCCGTCGTCGTTGAACAGTCGCGACGAGTCCAACGCGGCCGGCGCTGGCGGCGCCGCGCCGGGTGCGGCCAGCGGCTGCGCCGGCTCGCGCAGTGCGTTGTGCAGCGGCTGCAGCTGGGGCAGCGGGATACGCTGCGCTGCCACCGCAGACGTAACCGGCGGCTCGACGACTGGCGGTGTCGCTGGCGTTTGCGCGCTTTCAAGTGCTGCCGGCAACCGCGCAGGCGCATCGAAAAACACGATCTCGATCGATTCTTGCAGTGCCGCTGCGAGCGGCAACGGCTGCAACTGCATGGCGCGATCCACCAGCATGGCGCCGAGGATATGCAGCAACACCAGCGCCGACAGCACCCAGCGACGCGGCACGACGTCGACCGGCCCAGGAGCGCGCGAGGGCCGCGCTATCTCGAGCGGCAATTGCGGCAGGGTCAGTGGCGGCAGGCCGTCGGGCATCGTGGGATGGTGGAGCCAAGGGGCGTAAGCAGACGTTAAAGACGCGCGCGCTGCGAGAGCCGTTGCGCGGCATGCAGCGTCGACCAGCCTCAGGCAGGTCTGGCAGCCCGTGCTGACGTTACCGCCGGCAATCCAGAGTCAGCGCTGCGGCAGTCCCGGTGCCCAGCACCGGGCTGCTGCACGATCACAAGATCCGGATCAATTCACCGGCGCGACCGAAACGGCCACCTGGATGCGGTCGCCCGGATGCGCATCGGTGCGCGTGGTGTAGGTGCGACCGTGGTACTCGTACTCCACGTTGTAGCCCACGACCTGCTCGTCGCGACGATAGTCGACACGGGTTTCGCAGACCTGCTCGCTGGATTGGCGGTAACCGCCGCCGACCTCGCGGTAACCACCGCGGCTCGCGCGGTCGTGGCCGACCGAGCCGCCGATCAGCGCACCGGCGATGGTCGCTGCGCGGCGACCGTCGCCCTTGCCGACCTGGTTGCCCAGCGCGCCGCCGATGATCGCGCCCAGCAGCGCGCCACCGGTACCGTCGCGACGGTCGCCCGAACGGTAGGCATAGCGCGGCTCGTAGTATTCGACCGGCTGGTTGCGACAGACATCGCGCTCGACCGGCGCATCGTAGGTCTCGATGATCGGATCGACGCGCACCACGCGCGCCCAGTCGTACTCGGCGTCGCCGATGTAACGATCCTCGCCACGATAGGACTGCGCGGATGCAGCGCCGGCCAACGCCAGTGACAGACCGATTACCTGCAATACACGCTTCATGGCAATTCTCCGATACGGCCGCGCACAGTGCGCTGGCGTGGTGCCATTGAAGCGTCGCGCGGCTGAATTCGTTCTTAACTGGGGCCTTCTGACGAGCCGCCGTTCAGCCGGTGTTTTGCAGCCCGCGGGCGATGCCGCTGACGGTGGAAACCAGAGCCTCCAGATTGTCGCCGTCGGGCCGACCCTGCGCGCGCCACTCGGCCAGCAGCTTGACCTGCAGCAGGCTCAGCGGATCCACGTACGGGTTGCGCAGGCGCAACGACATCTTCAGCCGCGGATCGCGCTCGAGCAGCTCGCGCGTGCCGCGCAGGCGCAGGATAAGCGCCACGGTGTTCTCGAAGTCCGTCGCGATCTGCGGGAAGAACTGCGCATGCAGCGCGCCGGCCAGTGCCGAATAGCGTGCGGCGATGCCAAGGTCGGATTTGACCAGAACCATCTCGGCGTCCTCGAGCAGGTTCTCGAAGAATGCCCATTCACGCGCCATCGTCGCCATCACATCTTCGCCGACCGCATCGATCGCCGCCTGCAGGCCGTGGCCGATGCCGTACCAGCCCGGCAGACCGTGGCGGCTCTGCGACCACGCGAACACCCACGGAATCGCGCGCAGCTGCGCGACCGTCGACTCGCCCGGCGCACGCGAACTCGGCCGCGAGCCGATCCGCATGCGCTCGATCACATCGATCGGCGTGGCCGCGCGGAAGTAATCGACAAAGTCCGGCGTCTCGAAGATCAGCGCCTGATAGGCCTTGCGCGATGCAGCCGCCATCGCATCCATCGCCTGCGTCCAGCGCGGATCGATGGGGGCCGCCGGCGGCTCGCACTCGCGCGCGATCAGTGCGGAGAACGTCTGTTCGATGCTGCGCAGCGCGATGGCGCGCATGCCGTACTTGCGGCGAATCACCTCACCCTGTTCGGTCAGGCGCAGGCGACCGCTGAACGCACCGGCGGGTGCACCGCGGATCGCGCGCTCGGTCTTGCCACCACCGCGACTGACGGTGCCACCGCGGCCGTGGAAATAATCCAGCGCGATTCCGGCCTCGCGCGCGATCGCGCTCAGTGCCGACTGTGCGCGCTGCAGGGCCCAGCGTGCCGAGGCCAGGCCGCCATCCTTGTTGCTGTCGCTGTAGCCCAGCATCACGGTCTGCCGATTGCCGCGGGTCGAAAGGTGCGCGCGATAGTGCGAGTCGGCGAGAAGGCGCGCCAGCACTGCCGGCGCGCGCTCGAGATCGTCGACGGTCTCGAACAGCGGTGCGACATCCAGCGCCGGCGGCTGCATGCCCGCAGCCTCGGCCAGCACGAGAACCGACAGCACATCGTCGGCATCCTCGCTCATGCTCACGATGAACAGTCCCAGCGCCTGGGTGCCGAAGCGCCCACGTGCCCAGTCGAGCGCGCGGAATACGTCCAGCGTGCGCGAGAGGTTGGCATCATCGTTGCTATCAGCCACCGCCACTTGCGCTGCCAACACCTCGCGCAGTCGCTGCGTGCGCTCGCTGGCCGGCCGGCTGGCCCATTCCGGATCGGCGAGCAATGTCGCCAGTGCGGCGCGATGCACGCCGGCGTGCTGGCGCACATCGAGGGCGGCGAAATGGAAGCCGAAGGTACGCACGCGCCAGCGCATCCGCGTGACCAGATGCAGTCCCGCGTGGCGACCGCCGTGACGTTGAAGGCTGTCGCCGATCAGGTCGAGATCTGCGAGCAGCTCATCCGCATGCGCATAGGCTGCAGGCCCGTCGGCCAGCGTATCGCGCAGGCGGGCGGCGATCAGCAGCGCGAGGCAGCGATACGGCATCTCGCGATGGCGCAGCGCGATGGCGGCGGTTGCCGCGGGCATTCGGGTGCGGTATTCCTCCAGGCGCTTGAGCAGGCCGGCGGCCACCGTCACCCGCGACAGCGATTGCGAGAGCTGCTGTGCGAGGTCCTGCAACTCGTCCAGATAGCGGGCCACCACCAGCGCACGATGGCTCAGCAGCGAGTCGCGCACGGTGTCGGCGCCGACCCCGGGATTGCCATCCATGTCGCCGCCGACCCAGGAACCGAAGGCGATCAGCAGCGGCAGTTCGCGCCAGTCGTGCTCGGGCCAGACGCCGCGCAGCGCGCGCGACAGCGATTCGTAGCAGGCCGGCAGTACGCGATACAGCACGTCGCCCAGATAGAACAGCACGTGCTCGCGCTCCTGGGCCACCGAAGGTCGCACCGAGGCGTACTCCGCGGTCTGCCAGCCGGCGCTCACCTGCAGCCTGATCGCGGCGCGATGGCGGCGCTCTTCGGTAGGGGTAAGGCTCGATTCGATGCGCTCGACCAACTTGCGCGCGATGTGCTTTTCCTTGTCCAGCAGCGTGCGCCGTACCGCTTCGGTGGGGTGCGCGGTGAATATCGGCTCCAGTCGGATCCGCGACAGCGCGTCTGTTACCTGCGCGGGGCTGACGCCTGCGTCGCGCAGTCGCTGCAGGGTCTCGTGCACGCTGCCGGGCACCGGCGCGGATTCGTCGGCCTCGTAGGCCAGCCGGCGGCGGATGCGATGCACCTGTTCGGCGAGGTTGACCAGCTGGAACCACGCCGAGAACGCGCGCACCAGATCGTCGGTGATCGCCGCGGTGGCGTCGCCAAGCGCCGCGTCGAGGGCGTCGGTCGCCGATTCATGGCCTTCGCGACGATCGATCGCCGCCCTCCGCACGCACTCGAGCCGCTCGAAGAATTCTTCGCCGCACTGCTCCCGCACGACCTCGCCGATGATCCCGCCGAGCACGCTGACGTCGGATTTCAGCGGCAGGTCTTTCGCTTCGAAGGGAATTTCTCGCGCCATGGACACATCATGCCGCAAAGCAGCAAAAAGTGAAGCGCCGGGCGGTCGGCGCGTGGTGTCGCACCCCAGCCGCTGGCGTTGTTCGATTTCGCTTGTTTCGGCGGGCGGAGGATAGGGGCTGCGCGTTGGTCGATGCAGCAACCTTGCAAGGCATCGCGCGCAATACTCCCTTGCCCCCTTGCGCGAGAAGGGCTGGGGATGGGGGCTGCACGATCGCGGAAGCGTTCGGACTCGCTCAAATCACCGCGCCTCCCAACCACTGATGCGCAAGTCCCGCACACCGCGCCGCCCCACGCCCCAACAGCGGCCCCACGTGGCTTGCCGCGGACACCCGGATCAAATCAGCCGCCCAACCAGCAGCCAACGCCACCGACACCTCCACCGGGACTTCCCTGTCGCGCTCGCAAGCCAATACCAGCACAGGGCACGCAGGCCGCTCGACCATCACCCCGCTGCGCGCTGCATCCACCACAGCGCCCGATTCATCGCGCCAGCGCCGCCAGGCCCATTCGCACGTCGCATCGTCGGCATCCGGCAGCGCGCGCCGCGTCGAGGCCAGCGAAGCCTGCAAACCCCACGGAATCACCGGCGGCGATGCATCGTGAACCGGCATGCCCAGGTGCCACGGCGCCGGCGGCAGCGGATTGACCAGCACCAGCGCGCGCGCATCCACCAGCCCGCCGCACATCATCGCCAGCAGACCGCCGAGGCTCGCACCGACCAGTACCGGCGCCTCGCCAAGCCTTCGCGCTGCGTCCTCGATCTGATGTACATAATCCGCAAGGCGCGTTGCCGCCACGCTGCCGGATGCATGCTGCAGTTCGAGCGCCTCGGCCTGTCGTCCATGCGACCGCAACACGCGCAGCCACACCGCCCATTCCCAGGCACCACCGCCAGCGCCATGGATCAACAGGATCGGTGCGTGCGCAGTTGATGCGCTGTCCAGCGGCCCAGGCTTCATCGCGCAATTCTGACCCAAGTCAGGCACCGACGCGCGCGGGGCTTGACCGCAGCCGCACCGAAGCAGGAAGGTACCCATCCGGCCTGTCGCTGCGCGATTCCGCCCGGATGGTTCAGGGCCCGGCATGCGACCCGCCCCGCGATCTCACGAGGAGGAATTCGCATGCCTGCCTACACCACCCATCAGATCCGCAACATCGCCCTCGCGGGCCATTCCAGCGCCGGCAAGACCACCCTGTTCGAAGCCCTGCTGCATGCCGGCGGCACCATTGCAGCGGCAGGCCAGGTCGAACGCGGCAACACCGTGTCGGACTTCGATCCGATGGAAAAGGCGCGCGGCCATTCCATCCACACCGCGATCGCCGCGATCGACCACGGCGGTATCCACATCAACTTGATCGACACCCCCGGCTATGCGGATTTCCGCGGGCCCACGCTGGCGGCACTAGCCGTCGTCGAGACCGCCGCGATCGTGGTCGATGCCGCGCGCGGCGTGGAGCACGCCACGCTGCGCCTGATGGAGCACGCCAAGGCGCGGCGCCTGTGCCGGCTGGTGATCGTCAACAAGATCGACCAGACCGATGCCGACCTCGAGATGCTGGTCGAACAGCTGCGCGACACCTTCGGACCCGAATGCCTGCCGATCAACCTGCCAGCCAAGGGCCGCGCCGGCGTGCTGGACTGCTTCCGCAATGCCGCCGGCGACAGCGACTTGGGCAGCGTGGCCGCCGCGCACCAGCGCATCGTCGATCAAGTCGTCGAGATCAACGAAGAGGTGATGGGCCGCTATCTGGAAGAAGGCGAACAAGGCCTCAGCGGCACGCAGCTGCACGATGCCTTCGAGCAATGCCTGCGCGAAGGCCATCTGGTTCCGATCTGCTTCGTATCGGCGCGTAGCGGCGCCGGCGTGCGCGAACTGCTGGATCTGTTCGAACGCCTGATGCCCTCCCCCGCCGAGGCCAACCCGCCGCTGTTCATCAAGCGCAGCGGCCCTGCAGCCAGCGACTTCAGCACCACGCCCGACCCGCAACTGCACGTGGTCGCCGACGTATTCAAGATCGTCAACGATCCGTTTGTCGGCAAGCTCAGCGTGTTTCGCGTCTACCAAGGCACGCTCAAGCGCGACACCCAGCTGCTGATCGACGACGGCAAGAAGCCGTTCAAGGTGGGACATCTATACAAGCTGCGCGGCAAGGACCACGTCGAGATCGACGACGCGGTGCCCGGCGATATCGCCGCGGTGGCCAAGATCGACGAGATCCACTTCGACGCGGTGCTTCACGACAGCCACGACGAAGACCAGATCCACCTCGAACCCATCGACTTTCCGCAACCGATGTTTGGGCTTGCCATCGAACCTGCCACCCGCGGGCAGGAACAGAAACTCGCCACCGCCCTGCACCGTCTCGCCGAAGAAGACCCGTGTTTCCGCATCGAGCACGACAAGGAGCTCAACCAGACCGTGATCCGCGGCCTCGGCGAGCTGCACCTGCGGGTGATGCTCGAGCGCATGAAGGAGCGCTACCAGGTTGAAGTGAAAACCCGGCCGCCGAAGATCGCCTACCGCGAAACGATCAGCGCGCGCGCCGACGGCCACCACCGCCACAAGAAACAGACCGGCGGCGCTGGCCAGTTCGGCGAGGTCTTCCTGCGCATCGAGCCCCTGCCCCGCGGCGCAGGCTTCGAGTTCGTCGACGGCGTCAAAGGCGGCACCATCCCGCACCAGTTCATCCCCGCGGTGGAGAAAGGCGTGCGCATGGTGCTCGAGCACGGCGCCGTCGCCGGCTACGTCCTGCAGGACGTGCGCGTGATCGTCTACGACGGCAAGTACCACCCCGTCGACTCCAAGGAGGTCGCCTTCGTCAGCGCCGGCAAGAAAGCCTTCATGGACGCCATCGGCAAAGCCCGCCCGCTGATCCTGGAGCCCATCGTCAACCTCGACGTCACCATCCCCGACGCCCACATGGGCGAGGTTACCGGCGGCCTGTCATCCAAGCGCGGGCGCATCAACGGCACCGACAGCACGCGCGGCGGCGAGATCGTGGTGAAAGCGCAGGTGCCGCTGGCGGAGATCGG
>JBBSDI010000162.1:0-8244 GCA_038249585.1 Lysobacterales bacterium
TCGATCATCGGCATGATCAACATCCCCATCATCCAGTACTCGGTCGAATGGTGGAACACCCTGCACCAGCCCGCCTCGATCAACCTGATCAAGGGCAGCTCCAGCATCGATCCCTCGATGCTGTGGCCGCTGCTGCTGATGGCGGTCGCGACCAAGCTCTACTACGGCTGGTCGGCGCTGTCGCGCGCGCAGCTGATGGTGCTCGAATCCGAACGCGGCAAGGACTGGGTGCGGGAACTTGCCGGCCTGCCGCGGGTCGGATCGACGGAGCGCGCCGCGGATCCGGCGACCCGCACCTCCACCACCTGACTGCCAGCCTGTAGCCCCGACGGAATCGAGCCCACCATGGACCATTGGCCTTTCATCTACGCCAGCTACGCAGTCTTCTTCATCGTGCTGATCGTCGACGCGATTGGCGCAGGCGGCGGGCGCCGCCGCCTGCTGCACAGCCTGCGCGGCCGTGCGGTGCGCGAGCAGCGCCGGAGCCAGCCATGAACCCGACCCGCGTGCGTCGCATGTGGGTGGTCGGGCTGATCGTGCTTGGCGCAGGCGGTGCGATCGCATTGACCCTGACCGCGCTGAACCAGAACATCCAGCACTTTTTCAGTCCCAGCGACATCGCCGATGGCAAATCGCCGGGAACCCGCACGTTCCGCCTCGGCGGCATAGTCGAAGAAGGCAGCGTCGGCCGCGCGGGCGATGCGCTGCAGGTGCGCTTCGTGGTGACCGACCGCTTCAAGACGCAGCCGGTCGAGTTCGAAGGAATCCTTCCTGATCTGTTCCGTGAAGGCCAGAGCGTGGTTGCCACCGGCACCCTCGACGGCGCACGCGGCGTATTCTTAGCCCAGGAAGTGCTGGCCAAGCACGACGAGAACTACATGCCGACCGAAGTCGCCGACGCCATTGCGCGCGCCAAGGAGCGACAGGTCGATGCGACGCTGGCACCAGCGCAGACGGCGCTGCCGTCGCCGGGTACATGAGCGCAAGTGGCAATTCTGCGAAGAGTTGCAGCGTGCTCGCGCCGTCATCGGGTGGCGCACGATTCGCGATGCAGCCGCGCGGGTCTGGCGGGCACGCAGCCGCGCGTGTTGCACGATTTCCCGACACATCGTCCGGGATAGAATCCTCGACAGTTTACGATCGACCGACCGACCGACCGACCACCTGAGCGTACTGGAACCACCCGATGATCCCTGAACTTGGTCAATTCGCACTTTCCGTCGCGCTGGTGCTGGCGCTGATCCAGGCTACGCTGCCGCTGCTGGGCACCTATACCGGCAATGCGCGACTGGTGAGCCTCGCGCGCCCGGCGACCGCAGGCCAATTCGTGTTCGTGGCGATCGCCTTCGGCCTGCTGGCGACCGCATTCCTGCAGAACGATTTTTCGGTCGCCTACGTGGCGACCAACTCGAACTCGCTGCTGCCGACCCCACTGCGCTTTTCGGCCGTGTGGGGCGGGCATGAGGGCTCGCTGTTGCTGTGGGTGCTGATCCTGAACTTGTGGTCGGTCGCGGTGGCGGCCTTCTCCAACAGCCTGCCGCGCGATTTCATGGCGCGCGTGCTGTCGGTGCTGGGGATCGTGAGCGTGGGCTTCCTGCTGTTTACCATGTTCACCTCGAACCCTTTCGACCGCCATCTGCCGGCGTTGGCCGAGGGCCAGGATCTGAATCCGCTGCTGCAGGACTTCGGCCTGATCGTGCATCCGCCGATGCTGTACATGGGCTATGTCGGCTTCGCGGTCGCCTTCGCGTTCGCGATCGCCGCTCTGCTGGAATCGAAAGTCGACGAGCGCTGGGTGCGCTGGGCGCGACCGTGGACGCTCGCCGCGTGGGCATTCCTGACGCTGGGCATCGGGCTGGGCTCATGGTGGGCCTACTACGAACTGGGCTGGGGCGGCTGGTGGTTCTGGGACCCGGTCGAAAACGCCTCGTTCATGCCGTGGCTGGTCGGCACCGCGTTGATCCACTCGCAGGCGGTCACCGAGAAGCGCGGCAACTTCCGTGCGTGGACGTTGCTGCTGTCGATCTTGGCCTTTTCGCTGTCTCTGCTTGGCATGTTCCTGGTGCGCTCGGGCGTACTCACTTCGGTACATGCCTTCGCCTCCGACCCGGAGCGCGGCCTGTTCATCCTGATCTTCCTCGGCGTGATCGCCGGCGGTGCGCTGCTGCTGTATGCGATCCGGGCGCCACGACTGGCCGCGGGCGGGGAGCAGCCGTTCGCGGCGGTCTCACGCGAAAGCCTGGTGATGGTCAACAACCTGATGATGGTGTCGGCTTGCGCGATGGTGCTGCTGGGCACGCTGTACCCGCTGCTTGCCGATGCAGCCGGACTCGGCAAGGTCTCGGTCGGTCCGCCGTACTTCGGCCTGCTGTTCACCATCCTGATGGTGCCGATCGTGCTGTGCGTGCCCTTCGGCATGCCCTCGCGCTGGCGCCGTGAAGAACTGGCCACCCTGTTGCTGCCAGCACGCCTGTGGCTGGCCTTGTCGCTGCTGATTGCGGGCGCTGCGTGGCTGCTTTTCAACGACGTGCCGGTCAAGGCGCTGGTGGGCGTGGTGGGCGGCAGCTGGGTGATTATCGGTACTGCAGCCTATGCGTTGCGGCAGTGGCGCGATCCTGCACGCCGTGGCGGACTGACCGCAGGCCGGGTTGGCATGATCCTCGCCCATATGGGCCTCGGCGTGTTCGTGATCGGCGTGCTGGTGCATGAGTCGACGGCGATCGAGCGCGACGTGCGCATGGCGCCGGGCGACACCGTTACAGTGCGCGACTACGACATCACCTTCGTCAAGCTCGACCACTACGAGGGGCCGAACTACGTGTCCGATCAAGGTGTCTTTTCGATCAAGCGCAACGGCGCTGAGGTGATCGAACTGCGCCCGGCCAAGCGCCGCTATCTGGCCAGCGGCGACATGATGACCGAGGCCGACATCGATGCGGGCTTCACCCGCGACCTGTACATCTCGATGGGCGAGCCGGTCGGCGATGGTTCGGCGTGGGCGGTGCGCGTCTACCACAAGCCGATGGTGCGCTGGATCTGGCTGGGCGCGCTGTTCATGGTGTTCGGTGGCTTCATCGCCGCACTCGACCGTCGCTATCGCCGCCAGCGCGCGACGGCGCCATCGCCGACCGCGGCAGTCACCGCGCCGGCAGCGCAAGGCGCCTGAGACGATGTGGCGTTTCCTGCTGCCGCTCGGCATGGCCGCCGCCCTCGGCGTGCTGCTGTTCGCGGGTTTGGGTATCGATCCGAAGCTGATTCCCTCGCCGCTGATCGACAAGCCCGCGCCGGTGTTCGACCTGCCCGAGCTCAACCAGCCCGAGGCGCGGGTCAGCAACGGCACACTGGCGGGCGCACCATACGTGCTCAACGTGTGGGCGAGCTGGTGTCCGTCGTGCCGCGATGAGCATCCGGTGATCGAGGATCTCGCACGCAGCGGCAAGGTCCGCGTGGTGGGGCTGAACTGGAAGGACGAGCCTGTTGATGCCAAACGCTGGCTCGCGCAGTTCGGCAATCCATACACCGATATCGCGGTCGACCAATCCGGCCGTACGGGTATCGACTTTGGCGTGTATGGCGCACCGGAGACCTTTCTGGTCGATGCAAAGGGCGTGGTTCGCTTCAAGCACGTGGGCACGATCACCCACGAGGTGATTGCGCGCGAGATCGAGCCGCGCCTGGCGCAGATGCAGGGTGCCGCGCCGTGAAGCGTGCACTGCTGCTGATCGGACTACTGCTGCTCTCGTGCATCGCCAGCGCGATCGACCCGCTGGCGTTCAAGGACGACGTGGAGCGGGTGCGCTTCCAGAAGCTGGTGGCTGAACTGCGCTGCACCGTGTGCCAAAACCAGAACCTGGCCGACTCCAACGCGGAGCTGGCCAAGGACCTGCGCCTGAAGGTTTTCGAACTGATGCAGGAAGGCCGCAGCGACGCCCAGATCAAGGAGTTTCTGGTCGCGCGTTATGGCGACTTCGTGCTCTACAACCCGCCGGTCAAGCCGCAAACCTGGGTCCTGTGGTTCGGACCGGGACTGGTGGTCCTGATCGGCGCAAGCTTTGTCGTGGCCTCGATCCGGCGTCGCGCCCGCGCACTGCCCGCCGACGCTGCTGGAATCGAGGACCAACCGTGACACCGATCTTTTTCGTGATTGCCGGCGTGATGCTGGCGGCAGCGCTTGCGCTGGTGCTCAGACCGCTGCTGCGCGGTGCGGGCAGCGGTAGTACCGCACAACGCAGGTTCGACGCGCTCGATCGCGCGCTGGCCGATGGTGTCGTCGACGAGGCCGAATTCGGACGCAAACGCAAGGCGATGCTCGCCGAGGCCGGCACCGCGCCGGCATCGCGTGCGCCGCTGCTGTCGGTGCTCGGCCTTTCGCTGCTGCTGCCGCTGGGCGCGGTGCTGGTGTACCTCACGGTCGGCACCCCGGAGGCGCTGGACCCGGCAAGGTTGGTCGCCGAATCCGCCGGCGATCCGACCCACGGCGGCGGCCAGAGCGGCGGCGTGCAGATGAACGAGGCGATCGCAGGCCTCGAACAGCGCTTGCGTAGTGAGCCGGACAACGTCGACGGCTGGCTGCTGCTGGGTCGCGCATACAAGTCCACCGAACGCTTTGCCGAAGCGCAGACCGCACTCAGGCGCGCGTTCGACCTGGCGCCCAATAATCCCGACGTGGTCGTCGAGTACGCCGAGGCGATCGCATTGGTCGACCCGGATCGCAACATCGTCGGCGAATCGCGCGCATTGCTCGATCAGGTCATCATCGACCAGCCGCAGCACCAGCGCGCGCTGTGGCTGCTGGGCATCGCCGATGCGCAGGTCGAAAACTATACGGCCGCGCTGTCGCGCTGGGAAGCCCTGCTGCCGCTGCTCGAACCGGGCAGCGAGGTGATCGCACAGGTGCAGGCGCAGATCGCCGAAGCGCGCACCCGTGCGGGCCTGCCGCCAGCGCCTGCCAGCGCGCCAGTTGCCGCAGCGCCGGCATCCAGCGCTGCTCCGACTGCAGCCGCGGTGAGCGGTCCGGCGATCACCATCGAGATCGACATCACGCCCGAGCTTGCCGCGCGCCTGGCGCCGACCGACGTGCTGTACGTATTCGCGCGGCCCGCCGATGGCTCGCGCATGCCACTGGCGATGCAGCGCCTGCCGGGGGCCAGGTTTCCGCTCACGCTGACCCTCGACGACAGCATGGGCATGATGCCGCAGCTGAAGCTGTCGAACGCGGACAGCGTGATCGTTGGCGCCCGCGTGTCCAAAAGCGGCGTCGCGAATCCGCAGAGCGGCGATCTGGAAGTGCTGTCGGCGCCGCTGTCGCCGAAAGCGCAGCGCGATACGCTGAAGCTCGTTATCAACAGCGTGGTGCCCTGAGCGAATGCCGCGCGGTCCTCGGGCCGGCGCGCGCAGCAACCGGTTTGTGGTGCGCGCACCGTATCGGCTATAAGGCCCGGCCACTCCAGCGCGCCCACCCGCATGCCCGCCACGCAGTTCTTCGCCCTACCCTCGCCGCTGCGCATGAAACGCGGCGGCATGCTCGCGGATGCGCGCATCGCCTACGAGACCTGGGGCACGCTGTCTGCCGCGCGCGACAACGCGATCCTGGTCGTGACGGGCTTGAGTCCCGGCGCGCATGCCGCATCCAGCGCGCAGGACACCGAACAGGGCTGGTGGGAAGAGATGCTCGGACCGGGCAAGGCGATCGACACCGATCGCTGGTTCGTGATCTGCCCCAATTCGCTTGGCAGTTGCAAGGGCTCGACGGGACCGGCCTCGCCGCATCCCGACGACGGCCTGCCCTATCGTCTGCGCTTTCCGGAGCTGAGCATCGAGGACGTGGCGCACAGCGCGTGGCTGCTCGCCGCATCGTTCGGCATCACGCGGCTGGCCGCAGTGATCGGCCCGTCGATGGGCGGCATGACCGCACAGGCGCTGGCCGCGCAGCAGCCGCAGGCGTGCCCCGCGCTGGTGCTGGTGTCGTCGGCAGCGCAAGCCTCGCCGTTCGCGCTCGCGGTGCGCTCATTGCAGCGCGAGGCGATCCGGCTGGATCCCGCCTGGAACGCTGGCAACTACGCCGCACAGCGCCTGCCGGTGATGGGCATGCGGCTGGCGCGCAAGCTCGGCGTGATGACCTACCGCTCGCCGCTGGAATGGAAGCAGCGCTTCGGCCGCGCGCGCATCGAGTTCCGCACCTGCGAGCCCTTCGAACGCGAGTTCCAGGTCGAGGCGTATCTGGAAGGCCACGCGCAGCGCTTTGTCGGCAGCTTCGACCCCAACAGCTACCTTTACTTGTCGCGCGCGATGGACTGGTTCGATCTGGCCGAGCACGGTGGCACGGTGGAGGCGGCCTACCAGCGGATGGCGGTGCGCCGCGCGCTGGTGGTCGGGGTCGAGACCGATATCCTGTTTCCGCTCGAGCAGCAGGAGCAGCAGGCCGAGGGTTTACGCCTCGCGGGTGCCTCGGTGGACTTCCAGGCCCCGCCCTCGGTGCAGGGACACGATGCCTTCCTGGTCGATTTCCGGCACTTCTGTCCGATCGTCGCGAAGTTTCTTGGCAGTCTGTAGACTGCGGTTCTCGCTATTGCCGCGGGCACATCGATGTTGCAGCAAGACTTTCCCGGCGTCGACGAATTCATCCGCACCATCGACGCGGCCGTGCGCGCTGGCGACGAGTGCGCGGTGACCGAGGCGCTGCGCAATTCCCTGTGCCGGATGATCCGCGAACAGCGCGTGCAGCTGCCTGCCTGCGTGTTCGAGCCCTGCGGCGAACACTACGCGCGCCGCGAGCTGTATCACAGCGAGGCGCTGGGCTACGACGTGATCGCGATGACCTGGGGTCCCGGACAGGGCACCCTGCTGCACGACCACAGCGGTCTTTGGTGCGTGGAAGGCGTATGGCAGGGCGCGCTGGAGATCACCCAGTACGACATGATCGAGGCCCGCGAGCCACGCTTCCGTTTCCAGCCGGTGGGCTCCATCCAGGCTGGCACGGGCAGCGCGGGCAGCCTGATCCCGCCGCACGAGTACCACACCATCCGCAACCCGGCCGATGATGCAGTGGCGGTATCGGTGCACATCTACGCCGCGCAAATGACCTGCTGCGCCACCTTTCGACCGCTCGGCGACCAGTGGTACCAGCGCGATCTGAAGCAACTCGCGCTGGATTGAACGGCTACAGCGGCAGTTATCCGCGCGGTTCCATCTGCCATGCCAGCTCGGCGCCAGCATGGAACGGCACCACGTCATCGGCACCGGTGTCGATCCGTTCCGGCACCCGTTGCGCACGCCGCACCAGCACCACGTTGGTTTCGTTCGGCGGCAGCCGATAGAAGGCCGGCCCGTTGAGCGATGCGAAGGCCTCCAGCCGCGCCAGTGCGCCCTCTTCCTCGAACACCTTGGCATAGCTCTCCAGCGCCACGGGCGCGCTGAAGATGCCCGCGCAACCGCACGCCGATTCCTTGTCCGCGGCCGCATGCGGTGCCGAATCGGTACCGAGGAAAAACCTGGCCTCGCCGGAGGTCGCCGCCGCGCGCAGGGCGAGGCGATGAGCCTCGCGCTTGGCCACCGGCAGGCAGTACATGTGCGGGCGCAGCCCACCATCGAACATTGCGTTGCGGCTGATTTCCAGATGGTGCGGGGTGATGGTGGCGGCCACGTTGGGCCCCGCACTGCGCACGAAGTCCACCGCTTGCGCGGTAGTGATGTGCTCGAACACCACGCGCAAGCCGGGGAAGCGCGCCACCGCGGGCGCCAGCACGCGCTCGATGAAAACCGCCTCGCGATCGAAGATATCCACGTGCCGGTCGGTGACCTCGCCATGCACCAGCAGCGGCATCCCGATCTTCTGCATGCGATCGAGCACCGAGTCGATGTTGCCGATATCGGTGACACCGGCCGCCGAGTTGGTGGTCGCGTGCGCCGGATACAGCTTGCATGCGGTGAACACGCCCTCCGCGTGGCCGCGCGCGATCTCGTCGGCGGAGATATCGTCGGTGAGATAGGCGGTCATCAGCGGCGTGAACGCTACGCCCGGTGCGACTGCGGCAAGGATGCGCTCGCGATAGGCCCGCCCGGCGGCGACCGTGGTCACCGGCGGTGCGAGATTCGGCATCACGATGGCGCGCGCGAACTGGCGCGCCGTGTAGTTGACCACCCCGGCCAGCATGGCCCCATCGCGCAGGTGCACGTGCCAGTCGTCGGGACAGCGCAGCACGATCCGATCGGTCGAGGTCATGGGTATGGACATTGGAAGGGGCA
>JBBSDI010000163.1:0-8240 GCA_038249585.1 Lysobacterales bacterium
ACTGTTGCGGCTGCTCGATCTGGAGCACCGGTTGCCGCAGATGATGGTGCCGGCCCCCGGCGAGTTCCCGCTGCGGGTGCCGCGCGCTTTCATCGCCCGCATGCGCCGTGGCGACCCGCGCGACCCGCTGCTGCGGCAGGTTCTGCCGCTCGACGCCGAGCGCGAAACGGTCGAAGGCCATGGCCACGACGCGGTCGGCGATCTGGCCAGCCGCGAGGCCGTGGGTGTTCTGCACAAGTACGCCGGGCGCGCCCTGCTGATCGCCACCGGCAGCTGCGCGATCCACTGCCGCTACTGCTTCCGGCGCCATTTTCCCTACGCCCGGGAGGGTGCAGCGGCAGACCGCTGGCAGACCGCCATCGCGTGGCTGCGTGAAGCCACCGATATCGAGGAAGTGCTGCTGTCCGGCGGCGATCCATGGTCGCTGTCGACGCTGCGCCTGCATGAGCTGACCGACGCGCTGCGCGAATTGCCACACATCCGCCGCCTGCGCGTGCACACGCGCCTGCCGGTGGTGCTGCCGGCGCGGGTCGACGCTGCCCTGCTCGACTGGGTGCGCGGCCTGCACCTGCCGCTGGCGGTAGTGCTCCACAGCAACCATGCAGCCGAACTCGACGCCAGCACCGCGCAGGCATTCGCACGCCTGCGCGGGGCCGGGGCGACCCTGCTCAACCAGTCGGTCCTGCTGCGCGGCGTGAACGACGATGGCGAAGTGCTGGCGCGCCTGAGCGAGGCGCTGTACGAACAAGGGGTGTTGCCCTACTACCTGCACCAGCTCGATCGCGTCGCGGGCGCGGCGCATTTCGCGGTCGACGATGGCACGGCACGCAACCTGCTCGCCCACCTGCGCGCGCGGCTGCCGGGCTACCTGGTGCCGCGTCTGGTGCGTGAGGTCGAAGGCGCGCCATACAAGGTGCCGCTGTGATGGCTGCATGCAGAGTGGTCGGTGGAATTGCCACCGGGCTTCGGGTACAAGGCTGAGGGTGCTGAACAGGACGCTCATGGCGAAACAGGACCCCATCATCCGGCTGTTGCTGGTCGAAGACTCGCCCGAAGACGCCGAGCAGGTCGTCAGCCAGCTGCGCAACGCGGGCATTGCGGTGCGTCCGCTGCGCGCGGAATCGCGTGAAAACCTCGTCGAGCAACTGGCCAACCAGGAGATCGATCTGGTATTGGCCAGTGCACGCTCGAAAATGGCCACGCCCGCCGAAGTGGTCGCGTTGGTCGAACGCTCTGGCAAGGATCGCCCGGTGATCGCCATCGTGCAGGCCAGCAGCGACGAGCTGCTGCTGCAGCTCAACCGCGAACGCATACGCGCCTTCGCCCTGCGTGGCAACCACGAACACCTGCTCGCCGTGGTCCGGCGCGAAGCCGCTGACCTGAGCGACCGCCGCGCCCTGCGCCGAATGGATGCCGCGCTCAAGGAAAGCGAACGCCGCTGCGACGCGCTGATGGATTCCTCGCGCGACCCTATCGCCTTCGTCCACGAGGGTATGCATGTACGCGCCAATCGGGCGTACCTGGAGATGTTCGGCTTCGTCGACTTCGAGGAAATCGAAGGCACCCCGATCCTGGACATGATCACCGGCGAGGCTGCCGAAGGCTTCAAGGCCCTGCTCAAGAAGCTCTCACGGGGCGACAAGCCGCCCGCGCAGTTGCAGGTCCGCGCGCAGAAATCCGACGGCACCGCGTTCGACGCGGTCATGGACTTCGCGGCGGCGACCTTCGAGGGCGAGCCCTGCCAGCAGATCACCTTCCGCCAGCAGCAGTACGTAGGCGCACCGCCTCCGAACTCCGATCTGGTGACCGGCCTGCACAACCGCCAGCATCTGCTGCGCGAGCTCGACAGCGTGGTCAGCGAGGCCGCGGCCGGCCGCAGCGACCTCGCACTGCTGTACATCGAAGCTGACAACTACCGCGGCCTGATCGACACGGTCGGACTCGGCAACGCCGACCTGCTGATGGCCGACATGGCCGAAGTACTGCGCCGCCATGCCGGCAACGACGACGTCGCCGCACGTTTTGCCGACAACACCCTGATGCTGCTGCTGCGCCGCTGCAGCCATGAAGACGCCAGCAGCCGGGCGCAAGCGCTGCGCAAGGCCTTCGAGAGCCACATCTTCGAAGCCGGCGGACGCTCGGTGCCACTGCCGGTCAGCATCGGCGGCGTATTGATCGGCGAGAAGATCGCCAACGCCGACGCCATCCTCGCCAGCGCCGCCAAGGCGCTCAAGCAGGCACAGGACGCGGGCGGCAATCAGGCCCGCATGCATGATGCGGCAGCACAGGACAAGGCCAACTATGCCGCCGAACAGCAACGCCTGGCTCAGATCCGCAACGCGCTCGAGAAAGATGGCTTCGTGCTGTTCTATCAGCCGATCATCAGCCTGCACGGCGCCGAGGGCGACTACTACGAGATCCTGCTGCGCATGAAAGCCACCCACGGCGAGCTGCTGCCGGCGGAGTTCTTCCCGGTCGCAGACAAGCACGGACTGCTGGTGCAGATCGACCGCTGGGTGATCGGCACCGCGATCCGCGCGCTGGCCGAGCGCGAGAAGGCGGGTCACCAAACCGTGTTCTTCATCAAACTCACGGTGGCTTCGCTGGAGGACAACGCGATGCTTGCGTGGATCGCGCAGCAGCTCAAGGCCAGCCGCATCTCGGGCGACAAGCTGGTGTTCGAGATGCCCGAGAGCAAGGTCACCACCAACCTGCGACCGGTGCGCGAGTTCCAGAAGGGCCTTGCCCAGCTGCATGCCGGATTCGCCGTACAGCAGTTCGGCAGCGGCCTGAACAGCTTCCAGTTGCTCAAGCACATCGACAGCAAGTACCTCAAGATCGACCGCACATTCATGGCCGAGTTGCCCAAAAGCCGCGAGAATCAGCAAAAGGTCAAGGAGATCTGCGACCAGGCCCACGCACACGGCAAGCTGACCATCGCCGAATTCGTCGAGGACGCAGCGAGCATGTCGCTGCTGTTCGGCTTCGGGGTCAACTTCGTGCAGGGCAATTTCCTGCAGGAGCCGGAGAAGGTAATGACCTACGAGCTCGGCAACTGATCGATGCCCGCGCCCTGCGCATACCGTCGCGCCAGGTGACGAACCACGAAAAAGCCCGGCTTGCGCCGGGCTTGTTGTTTGCGGACTGCTCTGCAGTCGATCAGGCGGCGCGCTGCAGTGCTGCGATCCGGTCGTCCAGAGGCGGATGGCTGGAGAACAGCTTGCCGATCCCGCCACTGATACCGAACGCGGCGATCTCTTTCGGCAGGCTGGACGGCTCATGGCCCGACTTCAGGCGCGCGAGCGCGGCGATCATCGCATCGCGACCTTCAAGCGAAGCGCCGGCAGTGTCGGCGCGGAACTCGCGCTGCCGCGAGAACCATGCGACCACGATCGAGGCGAGTATGCCGAACACGATCTCCAGCACCACCACCGACACGAAGTACGCGATGCCCGGACCTCCCTCGTTCTTCAGGATCGCTCGATCGATGAAGTTGCCGATGATGCGTGCGAAAAACATCACGAAGGTGTTCACCACGCCCTGGATCAGGGTCAGGGTGACCATGTCGCCGTTGGCTACATGGCCGATCTCGTGGCCCAGCACGGCCTCGACCTCGCGCCGATCCATCTGCCGCAGAAGACCGGTGCTGACCGCCACCAGCGCGCTGTTGCGGCTCATGCCGGTAGCAAAGGCGTTCATGTCGGGGGAGTCGTAGATCGCCACCTCCGGCATCCCGATGCCGGCTTTGTCCGCCTGCCGGCGCACGGTCGAGACCAGCCACGTCTCGATCTCGTTGCGCGGCTCGGTGATCACGTGCGCGCCGGTGGCGCGCTTGGCCATCCACTTCGACAGCGCCAGCGATATGAAGGCGCCGCCGAAGCCGAACAGGCCGCACAGGATCAGCATGCCGGTGTAGTCGATGCCGTACTGCGCGGTAAAGGTGTTCAACCCGAACACATTGAAGATAATGGACGCCACGACCATCACCGCGATATTGGTCGCGAGGAACAGGGCTATGCGCATGCTGATTCGCTCCGTTGGGTTTTCAGGCTCGTGCGTCGCGGATCGCGCGCAAAAGTGGTTGCAGTTGAGAATGTATGGGATTCGCCGCGAATTTCAAGCACCGCCCACGGTACCGCAGCGATGTGCGCAAGCCGTCAAGGCGCGCCGGTGAGCAGCCGTGGCGACTCCGCCTATCGCGGTCGCTTCGCGCCCTCGCCCACCGGCGATATGCATCTGGGCTCGCTGATCGCCGCACTCGGCAGCTGGCTGCGCGCGCGCACGGCCGGCGGCACCTGGATAATCCGCATGGAAGACCTCGACAGGCCACGCGAAGTTCCCGGTGCTGCCGTGCGCATCATCGAGGCGCTCGCCGCCTTCGGCCTGCACTCCGACGAACCGATCGAGTACCAGAGCACGCGCACCCCGCTATATGCCGCAGCACTCGCACGATTGCAGGCCAGCGGGATCGGATTCGCGTGCCGCTGCAGCCGCAACGAGATCGGCGCTGGCGGCATCCATCGGCGATGTGCCGAGGCCGCGGATGCCGCGCGTGCTCCGGCATGGCGGGTGCGCGTGCCCGAGCGGACGCAGCACTTCAACGACATCCTGCAAGGTCCACAAAGCCAGGATCTGGCGGCAGCTGTCGGCGACTTCGTGGTCTGGCGGGTGGAGGACTGGCCGGCCTATCAGCTCGCCGTGGTCGTCGACGATGCCGCGCAGTCGATTACCGAGGTGGTTCGCGGCGCCGACCTGCTCGACTCGACCGCGCGCCAGATCTACCTGCAAGAACTGCTCGGACTGCCGACCCCGGCCTACCTGCACCTGCCGCTGGCGCTGGATGCCGAAGGCCACAAGCTGTCCAAGCAACACGCCGCACTGCCGGTGAACCCGCAGCAACCGCTGCCGGCGATGCGCGCCGCGCTGGATTTCCTGGGCTTCGACAGCGCGCTTTTCGATGGACTGGAATCACCGCAGGCGCTGCTGGCATTGGCCTGCTGCGGATTCGACTTGAGCCGCATCGCGCCGCGGCCGGCCGGCCGACTGCCGGCCCTGCACTGATCAAGGTCGCGAGCGCGGACGCGGGCGAGCACCCTGCAGCGCCGGGGATGGCACAATGCGCAGGCCGACCCTGCTGTCGGCTGTCGACAAACCCTGGGAGGGGATTGAGATGACCGCACGCGCTGCATTGGTCACCGGTGGCACCGGTGGCATCGGTTCCGCAATTTGCCAGCGACTGGCACGCCTCGGCCACCGGGTGGCCACCAACTATCGCGACGAGGACAAGGCGCGCGCCTGGCAGGCGAAGCTGCAGGCGGAAGGCGTGGCAGTGACCATCGTACCCGGCGATGTCGGTTCGGAGGACTCGGCAGCGGCCATGGTGCAGGCAGCGCAAGCCGCGCTCGGCCCGATCGAGATCCTGGTCAACAATGCAGGCATCACCCGCGACGGAACCTTCCACAAGATGACTTCCAGCCAGTGGCTGGAGGTGATCAATACCAACCTGAACTCGTGTTTCAACGTGACCCGGCCGGTGATCGACAGCATGCGCGCGCGCGGCTGGGGCCGGATCATCCAGATCTCCTCGATCAACGGGCTCAAGGGCCAGTACGGGCAGGCCAACTACGCAGCGTCCAAGGCCGGAATGCACGGTTTCACGATCTCGCTGGCGCGCGAGAACGCCAAACTCGGCATCACCGTCAACACCGTCTCACCCGGCTATGTCGCGACCGACATGGTGATGGCGGTGCCCGAAGAGGTGCGGGCCAAGATCGCGGCCGACATTCCCACCGGCCGCCTCGGCACCCCGGACGAGATCGCCTATGCGGTGTCGTTCCTGATCGCCGAGGAAGCGGCCTGGATCACCGGCTCGAACCTCGACATCAACGGCGGCCACCACATGGGTTGGTGAGTTTCTGGTTTTGCGCGGCTGCCACGCAGCCGACCCTGCGACTTCATGGTATTTTCATCCAATGGCCAAGACCCGCGTCATCAAGAAGTATCCGAACCGGCGTCTGTACGACACCGAGATCTCCAGCTACATCACCATCGAGGACGTCCGCCAGTTGGTCATCGACGGCGACCCGTTCGAGGTGCTCGATGCCAAGTCCGGCGAAGACATCACCCGCTCGGTGCTGCTGCAGATCATCTCCGAGCACGAGGAGCGCGGCCAGCCGATGTTCTCGACCACCCTGCTCTCGCAGGTGATCCGCTTTTACGGCGATTCGTTGCAGGGCTTCATGGGCAGCTATCTGGAGCGTTCGGCGCAGACCTTCCTCGACCAGAGCCACCAGTTCCGCAGCCAGCTGAACAATCTGATCGGGCAGTCGCCGTGGACCATGCTCAACGAATTGACCGAACGCAATCTCGACGTCTGGAAGACGATGCAGGCGCGTATGCTGCAAGGCACCGCAGCACCCAAGCCGGCCGACAAGCCGGCCGACAAGCCGGCGCCCAAGCAGGCCGAGAAGAAGTAGCGCTGGGCGACTGCTGCAGGGTTTGACAGGCCCGCAATCCGTTACCTAGAATGACGGTTTGCTGCAATGCAGCAACCGCCGCCGGGCATCCGGTCTGGAACCCGACATGATCCCACGCGTCGCGATCGTCACCGGTGGTATCGGTGGTCTTGGCATCGAAATCTGCCGACAACTCGCGGACTCCGGTCGCATTGTGGTGGCCGCCGATCTTGCAGCGCGCGAGGAGCGCATCGCGCAGTTCCGCAGCGGGATCGTCGACTACGCAGGACGCATCCACTTCGAGCCAGTGGACGTGGCCGACTTCGATGGCTGCGCGGCACTGGCGACTCGGGTCGCACACAACCTCGGCCCGATCGACATCCTGGTCAATGCCGCCGGCATCACCCGCGACGCCACCTTGCGCAAGATGAGCCCCGAGCAGTGGCGCGCGGTGATTGGCATCAATCTCGATGGCGTGTTCAACATGTCCCGCCAGGTGGTCGACAGCATGTGCGAGCGCGGTTACGGCCGCATCATCAACATCGCTTCGGTCAACGGCCAGACCGGGCAGTTCGGGCAGACCAACTACTCGGCGGCCAAGGCCGGCATGCATGGTTTCAGCATGGCCCTTGCGCGTGAAGTCGCGCGCAAGGGCGTGACCGTCAACAGCGTCTCGCCGGGCTATTGCCGCACCGCACTGGTCGCATCGATCCCGGAGTCGGTGCGCAACGACATCATCGCGCGCATTCCGGTCGGCAGGCTCGGCGAGCCGAGCGAGATCGCGCGGGTGGTCGACTTCCTCGCCGCTGACGCTGCCGGCTACATCACCGGCGCCAACATTCCGGTCAATGGCGGCTACTTCATGGATTTTTGAGCGCAGCGCCGGTGCGTTCGCGAAAGCCGGCCCCCGCCCCGCTAGACTAATCGATTGCCGATCCCATGGCGGCGCATCAGCCGACCGATCCGCGCTCCCCGAAAAGCATTGAGATGGAATTCTTCCACGCCCTGTTCGATGCGCTGCGACTGGTGGCGCTCAGACGCCCATCGCATCGCTGGCGACGCATAGGTCCTGGCCAGTTCTGGCTGGCCGCAGTCCTGCTGCTGCTGGTCAACCTGTTCGAATCGATGCTGTCGGTTCCGGCGCCGCGGGTGTTCGACCTCGATGCCCTGCGTGGGCTTTCGTTCTTCATTCTGTTGGCGCTGCTGGTCAGCTGGATCGCCTGCGTTCGGCTGCAGCGGCCGGCCCTGTTCTGGCCATTGGCGACCCTGGTCCTGCTGATCGAGACGCTCGTCGGCACGGCCGTGCTGTTGATCGACAACAGCGTGCTCGACGCATGGTGGCCCAACCGCGATCCGGACACCGACCACAGCGCGCTGCTGCTGTGGCTGGCGTGGACCCTGCTCGCGATCCGCCGCATGTTCGACCACATCGAGCCGCAGCAGCGCTGGCCGACGCGCAGTCTCGCGGCCATCGCGATCACGGCGGCGATCACGCTGCCTGCGTGGTTCATCGATCGCGGGAGCTTTTTCTACCCGGCCGATTGGGACACCGCGATTGCGGATGCGCAAGCACCGCAGCCACTGGCCTTCGATCCGGAGGAACTGATGGCCGCGCAGCCTGCGCGCCTGGGCGACGCGCTCGCGCGACTGGCGCCGCAGCGCCCGGGCGTGATCGACCTCTATGTGCTGACTTTCGGCAGCGATGGCAGCGAGCGGGTGTTCCGCAACGAGGCGCTATACGCACAGCAGCTGTTCGCGCAACGCTTCGGTGCCAGCGGCCGCACG
>JBBSDI010000164.1:0-8212 GCA_038249585.1 Lysobacterales bacterium
GACGTTCCATCATCATGCACACAGCCGATGTTCGCTGGCTGAACCGGCAGCGGGCGATTCAGGGCGATTCGCGGGCGGTGGGTATCGAGTACTGTGTGGCAGATCGGAGCGCGCGACGGTCTGTCCAACCTGAGGCCATCGCCTTCCGACTGCGGGCCGCGGCGCGGCGGCCAGCCAGGCAGGAATTCCTGCCGCCGGCGTCAGCTTGGCGATCAACGCATCGATAGTGCCGCGGGTCGGCGCCACCGATCGGCGGAGCTATCGCTTGCGCGCGCTGTCTTCGCGCACGAACGCGCGGAAGCGGAAGTACATGAAAACACCCATGCCGAGCATGAAAACGATCACGCCAAGGCTCATCAATCCGGCATCCGAACCCAGCAGTTCCTGCATGATCATGAGTTCACCATCAGCGGGCTCGAAGTCGTGAGCATAAGCGCTTGCCGAAGCGCCGGATTGACCGCGGTCAAGGCGAGTGGCGGAAGCCCGGACCTCGCACAGCGCCTGCACATCGCCGCCAATCCGGCGCGCTCGGGTTTGTAGCGAGCGCATTCTGACCACTGGGTCCATCCACAGGCGAACATCGCAACGAAGCAGAATCGCGATGCGCTGTGTCGGTGGTTCGCTCGCGCCCTCGGCGATGCCGAGTACCTCCCGCACTGTGTTTTTGGTGTTGATACTCGCCGCTCGGGCTGCGCGGCTTGATGCACGCAGCCTGAGCCCGCACGGCTCGCCTACCGCGAGCCGTCGTGCCCTGGCGTGCCGCGCGGCGGAATCGGTTGCGCGCGTGCCGGCGCGATCGGCTGCTCGGCGAGTTTGCGCTCCAGATACGCCAATGCCGCGCTCAGCTGCGCATCGGCACCGCGTGCGGTGGCTTGCGGCAGGTTGTCGACTTCGATGTCGGGCGCCACGCCGCGGCCTTCGATCAGCCAGCGTCCTTCGCGATCGAACTGGCCGAATTCGGCGACCCGCGCCACGCCATTGTCGGCCAGCCGATTGCGATCGGACAGCCAGATGCCGGCGCCCGCGGTGCGCATGCCGATCACCGGCCCCAGACCCAGCGCCTTGATGCCGGCCGCGAAAGTCTCGCCGTCGGAGTAGGTGAATGGATCGGCCAGCACCACCAGATGCCCGCGGAAGGTCTGCTGCATGTTCCAGTATGGCGCGCCACGCGGTGGCTGCCAGAACGCCCAGCCGCGACGCAGCAGTTTTTCGATCACCCACGAATCGATGTTGCCGCCGCGGTTGCGGCGCACGTCGATGATCAGCCCCTCGCGGTCGTAGTTGGCGTAGAACTCGCGCACGAAGCTGGCCATGTCGGCGCCGACCATCGCGCGCAGATGCAGGTATCCGATGCGCCCGTTTCCGGCGACCTCGACCTTTGCGCGGGTCGCCTGCACCCAGTCGCCGTAGCGAAGCTGCGCGTCGCGGTCGAGCGCCACCGGCACCACGACCACCTTGCGCGCTGCCGCATCTGCGCGGCGCACGGTCAGCAAAACCTGTTGGCCCGCACGCTGGCGCAGGGCGTTGGCGATATCGCCGGCATGGCGCACCGGCTTGCCGTCGATCGCCTGCAGCACGTCGCCTTCGCGCACATCGACGCCGGGTGGCTCAAGCGGGCCGCGCTCGGACGGCAGCTCGGCCTCGGTGCGATAGATGCGCTCGATGCGTGCGCCGTCGGCGCGTGGCGTGTAGGTCGCGCCGAGTGCGGCAGCGGCCACCGCCTCGGGATCCGCGCGCATCTCGCCGCCGCGCACCTGCGAGTGCAGGATGCCGTGTTCGGCGCTCATCTGCGCGAGCAGATCGTCCAGTTCGGCGCGATCGTTGACCCGCGCAAGCAGCGGCGCGTAGCGGTTGCGCACTGCATTCCAGTCCTGCCCGCGCATCGCCGGGTCGAACGAGAACTGCCGATGCATGCGCCATGCATCGTCGAACATCTGCCGCCACTCGGCAGCCGGATCGATGGCGAGGTTCCAGTCGGCCAGGCGCACCTGCAGCTTGGACACATCGGCCGGCGCCTTGGCGCCGGCATCGACGATCAGGATCTCGCCGGGCACCTGCGGCGCTGCGGGATCGGTGCCGGGCTTTACCAGCAGCACCTTGCGCGCATCGGCCGACAGGGCGAACGACTGCACATCGGCAGAAAACACTTCCGGCTGCGGGGCTTCGGTACTGATCGCGAGTGTCTTCAGTACGGGCTTGGCATCGGGGGCTGCGTCGCGATCGAGCAGGTACAGACGCTGCGCGTCGAGCGCCAGCGCGCTGTAGTTGCCGGCAACCAGCGGCACTTCGTACAGGCGTGCCGCAAGGCCCTCGAAATCCACCGCAGGCAGTTCGGGCGGGGTTTTCGATGGTGCCTTCGCAGCGTCACCGGATGAGGTTGGCGGTGCGTCGGCGATCGCCGCCTGAAGCTCGTCGCGCGGCTGGAATGGAAAGCGCAATCCTGCCTGCAGCGCCAACGCGTACACCCTGGTGCGGCGGTCGAAACCCGCGCCGGTGTTGCGATCGCCCCACGGGCCGGAGGCCGGCGGCTGGAAGGTGCGATCGGACAGGAAGTAAAGCCACTCGCCGTCGCGCGAGAACTGCGGCGCGTGGCTGTCGTAACGGTCGCTGCTGAGCACCGCGGTCTTGCTGCCGGTGAGCGCGATCAGCACGATCTGGTTGCGCTGGCGCGTGGTGTCCGGCCGTGCGGCTGCCAGGTAGCGGCTGTCGAGCGACCACACGACCGATTGGTAGGCGTCGTCGCGCGCGTACCCGGATTCGTCGACCATGCGGTTGCTGCCGTCGCGCAGGTCGAGCAGCCACAGGCGCCCGAGCTTGTCGTCGTGGGCCAGCCAGCGGCCATCCGGCGACGGATACAGACGCCAGCGATGCACCTGGCCGTCGCGGGTCAGCGCGGTGCCACCAGCGGCACCATCGGCCGGGAAACGCCAGATCTCGCTGCGTCCGTCCTGATCGACGATCGCATGCACGTGCTTGCCATCGCGCGACAGCAGCGGTTGCCGCACCCGCGCGGTCGTCGGCGTCGCGATCTCGATCCGCCGCAGCGGCCCGACCCCGGCGAGGGCTGCGCGGCCGCGCGCGGCGACCGCCACCCGGTCTCCCGCATGCGACAGCGCCACGCTGCCAAGGTAGGCCAGCGGCCGGCGCAGGAAGCGCTCGCGGCGCTGCTCGAAATCCGAGCCGAGCGTGATCGGAATCAGCCGATCCTGCGCGCTGGCCAGATCGAACACGCGCAGGTCCGCGCCATGCTGATAGACGATGCGGCCGTCGCCGAGACTGGGGCTGCGCACCTCGAACTCGGAGTGCCGGGTCAGTGCGCGCCGATCGCTGCCGTCGGGCGCCATCGACCACAGGTTGGCCGCGCCACTGGCATCGCTGAGCGCATACAGCCGGCCGTTCCACCACATCGGGCGCGACAGATTGGCATCGAGGTCGGCTGCGATCCGCTGCGCTTCGGCGTTGCCATCGACCGCCCAGCGCCAGACCTGCGCCATCGCGCCGCCGCGGTAGTCGCGCGCATTGTCGGCCGACATGTGCAGCCCGAAGCGGGTGAACCACAGGGTTTCGCCGTCGGCGTCGAAACTGCCCTCGTTGGCGTCGGCCAGCGCGATCTCGCGCGTCGCGCCAGTGGTGGTGTCGACCGCCCGCAGCACGCGCGACAGGGTCGGGCCGATCACGTTCTCGGTCGCGTAGACCACGCTGCCGTCGGGGTGGAAGCCCTGCACGAAAACGCGTCCGCCATCGAAGCTCAGGCGCCGCGGCTCGCCACCGGCCAGCGGCATCGCATAAACATCCGGCACGCCATCGTAGGCGGCCACGAAGGCCAGCAAGCGGCCGTCGGGCGAGATCGCGACCTGGCTTTCCTCGGCCGGATGGCTGGTCAGGCGCCGCGCGAGGCCGCCACTGAGTGGCGCCAGCCACAGATCGCCCTCGGCGGTAAACACCACGCGGTCGCCGCGCACGGCGGGCGACCGGTAGTAGCCCGACGCCGCCTGTACGGCACTCGTACCGCACAGCAGCAACAGCAACAGCACCGTCCTGGGCATTGCACGCATGGAGTATCCCCCTGACAAAGCACCGAGTGTCGCGACGATCGCGGCGGCGCTCAAGGGCCGGGCGTCATGCGTTGGGTGCCGGGAAGCGCGGCTGCCGACTTTCGCGCAACGCACCGCCGCAGTGGCGCCGGTGGCGACTGCGGCACGCGTGTTCGGCATCGCTTGTTGCAGCGAAAAGCCCATGGAAATAGGTAGTTCCGAGTGACTCCCGGACACATCCGCAGGGCCGCGAGCATGCCGGGCATGCCCGTTCCGCTCACTGGATCGAGCCGTTTTCGCGCCGCGCCGGCTGCAGCTTCCGAACGATCACGGGGGTGTTTGTGCTTGACCTGGATCACGCCCGCCAACGCCACGGTCGCGTTTTTTTTCATTTTCGCTGCAGTTTTCCGCACTTTTTTGCGGCAGATGCATTAATGTTGAGCGGCCTTGCACAGGCCGCCCGCAGGTTTTGCGCCCGGGCGAACCATGAAACAACACCGAGAGCCCATCATGGCCAAAGCCAAAAAAGCAGCACCCAAGAAAGCAGCCAAGCCTGCGAAGGCCGCGCCGAAAGCGGTCAGCGTCAAGAGCGTACTGTCCAAGTCGCAACTGATCGTCCACCTCGCCGATCACTCCGGCACCGACAAGAAGGCCGTCAAGGCCGTGCTCGGTTCGCTGGAGTCCACCATCACTGCAGCGGTCAACAAGAAAGGCGCTGGCACCTTCGTGCTGCCGGGCCTGTTCAAGGTCGCCTCGGTCGCTGTCGCTGCGCGCCCGAAGCGCTTCGGCAAGGATCCGTTCACCGGCCAGGAGCGCTGGTTTCCGGCCAAGCCTGCTTCGGTGAAGGTCAAGATCCGCGCACTGAAGAAGCTCAAGGACGCTGCGGGCTGAAGCCTGCGCATAGCCTGGCCCGCCCGCGCGTAGCGCGGGCGGCGCTACGGGACCTCGGAACACGCTGTGGACCGACGCACGCCCGACTGACGCACGCGGCATACTGCGCGCGTCCAGCCCAGCAGCGGAGCGGCAATGCCCAACGTATTGATCACCGGCGCCAATCGCGGCATTGGCCTTGCGCTGGCGCGCCTGCATGCTGCGCGTGGCGATCGGGTGATCGCGACCTGCCGGCAGCGCTCGGCAGAACTCGACGCCAGCACGGCGCAGGTCATCGACACCATCGAACTGTCGGACCCCGCGTCCATCGCGCGCCTGCGCGAGGCGCTTGGCGAGGTCCAACTGCAGCGGATCATGCTCAATGCCGGCGTACTGGAGCACGAGAGCCTGGAAGATCTGCACGGACCCGACGGCCCGGATGCAGCGGCGGCGATCCGCAAGCAATTCGAGATCAATGCGCTGGCACCGCTGCTGCTGCTGGCGGCATTGTGCGAGCATCTCGCGCCAGGTGCCAGGATCGGCGTGCTCACCAGCCGCATGGGCTCGATCGCCGACAACAGTTCGGGCAGCTACTACGGTTACCGGATGTCCAAGGCGGCACTCAACGCCGCTGCACGCTCGCTGTCGCTCGATCTGGCGCCGCGCAAGATCGCGGTGTTCATCCTGCATCCCGGCTTCGTGCGTACCGGCATGACTGGCGGACGTGGCGAGGTCACGGCCGATGAGTCCGCAGCCCAACTGATCGCCCGCGTCGACACGCTGGACGCCAAGCACAGCGGCAGCTTCTGGCACGCCAACGGAACGCCGCTGCCCTGGTAGCCGCGCGCGGCGGACTCGACCGCGAAGCGGGCCGTGCATCGTCGATTCAGTGCTCTCGGCGTAGGCTTGGCAGATGAGCTTGCTGTTGGCAGCACTGGTGCTTTCCGCAACGGCACTTGCCGACGTGCAGGCGCACGCGCGCCTCGACAGCAGCAGCGAACAGCTGTCGGTCGAGTACTGCGCATCGGCTGGCGGCGCGCTCATCCTGCGCGGTGACCGCAGCGCGCGCGCGCGCCTGATCCGCATCGAACCCGCCCCGCAGCGCGATGGGGGCGATCGACTCGAATGGATGCTCGCCAAACCCGGCTGCGTGATGCTGGTCCACGATCTGGGGCGAATCGCCGATACCCGTCGCCAGGGTGTCGGCTGGCGCGTCGGCGACGATCTGCTCGCGTATGCCGACACCTGGTGGTGGCGGCCATCGACACAGGCCAGCACGCGCTTGCAGCTGCAGCTTCCCGCTGGCTGGTCGCTGTCCGCGCCGTGGGCACGCTGCGGCGATTCCGAGCAATGCCGGATGGTGCCGGCCGAGCCATGGGACCAACCCACGCTCACGGTGTTCGGGCCATTTGCCGCGCGCAGCAGCCGCGTGGGTGCCGCGCGTATCGACACCGCCGTGATCGGCCGTATGCAACCGCAGCAGGCAGACACGTGGCTCGCAGTGGGAAGCCGCGCGGCTGCCCTGATCGCGCAGGCGCACGGCATGGTGCCCACCCCACAACTGCAGATCGTGATCGTGCCGTGGGGCACCTCCGCGCAGCCGATCGCCTTCGGGCAGATCAATCGCGGCGGGCTCGGTGGCGTGCAGCTGTTCGTCGATGCGCAGGCCACCGCAACTGCGCTGGAGAAGGATTGGGTACTGCCGCACGAACTGGCCCACCTGCTGCATCCGTATCTGGGCCGCGGCCGCGGCCGCTGGCTGGCAGAGGGCCTGGCGTCGTACTACCAGAACATCCTGCGCGCACGACTCGGCCTGATCACGGCCGACGACGCGTGGGGCAAGTTCTTCGCAGGCCTTCAACGCGGGCGCCGTGATCGCAGCCCCGGCGCACTCGACGTGGTCGCCGACCGGCGCGGTGGCTACATGCGCACCTACTGGGCTGGCGCTGCATTCTGGCTGGACATCGATCTGTCGCTGCGCGAACGCGGCCACCCCGGTCTGGACCGTCTGCTCGCGCAGTTCGCGCGCGAGCATCTGCCCGCGCTGCAGGACTGGACTGCGGATCGGTTCCTCACCACGCTCGACGCGCAACTCGAAACCAGCGGCTGCGCGGCGATGCTCGGGCCGCGCGCGGCGACTGCGGGCATGGAGAGCAGCTTCCCGGCGTCGAATCCCCTGCGGGCGCGGCTGGCGCACCGGCCGCACAACCCCGCGGACACGGCGCCTGCGCTGAGCACAGGCGCTGCGATCATGGCGCCACTCGCCCTGCCGATGTCGCAACAGCCCGTCGCGTCCTGCGCGCACTGACATGAATTTGTAACGCGTCGGTCAGAACTGCGACGCGCAGGTCCGCTTTACTCAACGACCGAGTCACCTGTGGGAGTACGTCGATGCAGCACCACCATCGCGTTGCAGGCCTTGCGCTTGCCATTTTCGCTGCCGTCTCCGGCAGCGCCACCGCACAGTCGCTCGAACTGGCGCGCCGCGGCACCTTTGCTACCAATACCACCGGCGGCTCGGAGATCGTGGCCCACGATCCGGCCACCCAGCGCTTGTTCGTGACCAACGGTGCGGCCAATCGGATCGACGTGGTCAACATCGCCAACGTCGATGCGCCGGTGCTCGCTTTCAGCATCGATATCACCGCCTTCGGTGGCATCATCAACAGCGTCGCGGTCAACAATGGCCTGGTGGCCGCGGCGATCGCCAACGCGAATCCCACCACGCCCGGCGTGGTCGCGGTGTTCGGCACCGATGGCGCGCTGCGGCGAATCTTCGGTGCGGGCGTGCTGCCCGACCATGTCAGCTTCAGCCCCAACGGCAACTTCATCCTGGTCGCCAACGAGGGCGAGCCGGTCGGCACTTTCGGTCAGCCGGGTTTCGTCGATCCGCGGGGCTCGGTGACCTTGATCGATCTGGCAGCGGGGATCGACAAGGCGGTGCCGGTGCAGATCGATTTCACCAGCTTCGATGGCCGCGAAAACGAGTTGCGCGCGCGTGGCGTGCGCATCTTTCCCAACCGCAGCGCGGGCCGCGATCTGGAGCCTGAGTACATCGCGGTCTCGCCGGACAATACGCGCGCTTTCGTGACCTTGCAGGAGAACAATGCCTTCGCGGTTCTGGATCTGGCCACGCGCAGCGTGCTCGACATCGTGCCTGCGGGTGTCAAGAACCACAATCGCGGCCTGCCTTCGGTCGATGTGTTCAATTTCCCGCCGATGCCGCTGCTGGGCACCACGCCAGTGGGTCAGAACATCCTGCTCGGCGGATTCTCGGGCCTGTGGTTCGAGGGTGTCGACGGGCCAAC
>JBBSDI010000165.1:0-8184 GCA_038249585.1 Lysobacterales bacterium
CCGGTTCAGCCAGCGAACATCGGCTGTGTGCATGATGATGGAACGTCGACCGCATCCTGCGGTCCAAGGCACGCAGCCGCCATGACGGAGTCGATGATGAAAGCCGATCCGCGCCCGAGCACGACGCAGCCGCGCAGTCCAGTATTGCCGATGGCCATCGTCGGCGCATTGCTGGCAGGCGGCGCGGGACTTTACTTATGGCTCTCGCGTGCGCCCGAGGCACCAACGCCGGTCTCCGCGCCGAGCGAGCCCACAGTGACTCCAACGCCGCCGGTCGCAGCGATCCAGCATCCGATCGAACAGGTGGTGGTGCCGCCGCCGGTGGAGCCGGCGATGCCGCTGCCCGCGCTGGGCGATAGCGACCCGCTGCTGTTCGAGGCGCTGGCCGCGCTGCTGGCCGACGATGGCTGGCGCAGCCTGCTGGCCGGCGATTTTCTGATCCAGCGCTTCGTGGCCACCATCGACAACCTGCCGCGGCGCAAGTTGGCGCCGCACCTGCTGCCGGTGCGCTCCGCTTCAGGTGCGTTGCAGACGGCGGGCGAGGGCGCTGCGATCGCGATCGGCGAGGCCAATGCGGCGCGCTACGACGCGTACATCAAGGTGCTCTCAGCGATCGATCCCGAGCGACTGGTGGCACTCTACGTGCGGCTGTATCCGCTGTTCCAGCAGGCTTATCGCGAGACGGGTCAGCCCGATGGCTACTTCAACGACCGCCTGGTCGAGGTCATCGATGAGTTGCTGGCAGTGCCCACGCCGTCCGGGCCGATACTGCTGGTGCGCCCGAAGGTGTTCTGGGAGTTCGCCGATCCGGTGCTCGAGCAGGCCTCGGCCGGCGAGAAGCTGATGATCCGCATTGGACCGGCGCACGCCGCTGCGGTTCGCGCGCGGCTCACGGCGATCCGCGCACTGCTGGTGGCAGCTCCACCTGCGGGCTGAACCTGCAGCGGCGAGCGCGATAGACTGCACGCCGCACTGCCGCTCCGGAATCGCCCTCATGCCTGCGAACGTCTCCGACCTGTCGTCGCTGTATCCGCTGGACAGTCTGCGGCCGGAGAATCTGGAGCAGTTGGCGCGCGAGGCGGAACTCGACGAGGTCGGTCGCGGCAGCGTGCTGTTCTCCAGCGGCGATGTCGACGAGGACACCATCTACCTGCTCAGCGGCCGCGTGACCGGGCGCTATCCGGATGGCAAGACCAAGACCCACGATGGCGGTGCGTTGCAGGGTCGCTATCCGCTGGGCGATCTGCAGCCGCGCCGCTTCACCGCCACGGTCGAGTCGCTGAGCGCCAGCATCGTGCGCCTCGATCGCCGCTTCATCGAGAAGATCATCACCTGGGACCAGCTGTCGCGCTCGGAGAACTTTCGCCACTACGACGCCGAGCCGGGCGCCAATCGCTGGGTGTATCGACTGCTGCAGAACCGCGCATTGCACAAGATGCCGACCGGCAACATCGAGCGGATGTTCCTGCGCTTCGAGCAGATCGGGGTCAAGGCCGGCGACGTGATCGTGCGCGAGGGCGATGCGGCCGACTATTTCTACGTGATCAAGGACGGCACGTGTGCGGTCAGCAAGCACACCGAGCAGGGCGAGGCGGTGGTCGCGTATCTGGTCCGAGGCGACACCTTCGGCGAGGACGCATTGCTGACCAACTCGACCCGCAATGCCAGCGTCGCGATGAAGACCGACGGCAAACTGATGCGCCTTTCGAGCAAGAACTTCACCGAAGTGCTCAAGCCACCGGTGGTCGACTGGGTAACACCTGGGCAGGCATCGATCCTGGTCCGGCAGGGCGCGCTGGTGGTCGACGTGCGGCTGCCGGAGGAGTTCGAGGATCGCGCAGTGAAGGGTGCGCTCAACGTGCCGCTGTACGTGCTGCGCGAGAAAGCGCAGGACTTCGAACGCGGCCGCAAGGTGGTGGTGTACTGCAACACCGGCGAACGCAGCGCGGCGGCGGCGTTCATCCTGGCCAAGATCGGGGTGGCTGCATTCGCGCTGCAGGGAGGCTTGTCGGCGATGGTGCGGTCGCTGGAGAAGCAGGCAGTCGGAAGGGGCGAAAAATCCGCGCCGGAATGAGCGGACGGGCGCGCGCGCCGAATCGCACTTAATAGGAGCGCACCCTGTGCGCGACCGCCACCTTCGGATGGTGCGGCGTCAGCGGTCGCCCACAGGGTGGGCTCCTGCAGAAATGCGGTTACCGCGACGTGGACTCTTCCCGGTCGGCATTCGCCACGACCTTGTTGCAGCCCGCTACACCACCACTCCCGCACAAATCACCACATCCGCCGGGCGCGCCGCGAACAGCCCGACCGCTACCACGCCGGCGATCTGGTTGATCTCGCGCTCGAGGCTGACCGGGTCGATGATGCGCAGGTTGTGTACGTCGATGATCCAGTTGCCGTTGTCGGTGGTCACCGCTTCGCGCCACACCGGCTGGCCGCCGAGGCCGACGATCTTGCGCGCGACGTAGCTGCGCGCCATCGGCACCACCTCGATCGGCAGCGGAAAACGGCCGAGCACATCGACCTGCTTGCTGGGGTCGATCATGCACACGAAGCGCGTGCTGGCGGCGGCGATGATTTTTTCGCGGGTCAGCGCAGCACCGCCGCCCTTGATCAGTCGCTTGTGCGGATCGCATTCGTCGGCGCCGTCGACGTACAGCGGCAGGCCGCCGGTGGCGTTGAGATCGAACACACGGATGCCGTGGGCGCCGAGCAGCCGCGTGCTCTGCTCCGAGCTCGATACCGCGCCCTCGATACGGTCGCCGATCTTGGCCAGTTCCTCGATGAAAAAACCCACCGTCGAGCCGGTGCCGACACCGACGATGCTGCCGTCTTCGACATAGGTGATCGCCTTGATCGCGGAAGCGCGCTTGTGCTCGTCCTGACTCATGCCCCGGGTTCCAGTTTGAGGATCGTGTCGAAGTGGCGTTTGGCAAGCGGAAACACCGACAGGCGGTTGCCGCGCTGGAGCAGGATCAGGCCTTCGAGCCTCGACGCCTGTGCGCGGATCGCATCGAGCGTGATGATAGCGCCGAGCTTGCGCACGAAGCCGATCTGCACGCACAGCCAGCGCGGGTCCTCCGGCTTGCTGCCCGGATCGTGATAGTCGCTGCGCGGATCGAACTGGGTCGGATCCGCGCGCGCGGCCGCCGCCACCTCGGCGATGCCGGCCACGCCCGGTACCGCGCAACTGGAGTGATACAGCAGCACGCGGTCGCCGACGTGCATGCCGTCGCGCATGAAGTTGCGCGCCTGGTAGTTGCGCACCCCGGTCCACGGTTCGGTGCGGCGTTTGGCCAGATCGTCGATCGAGAACTCGTCGGGCTCGGTTTTCATCACCCAGTGGTGCATCGGGGAGTCCTTCACGTGGCCGCAGATCGCGCGCACTCGATCAACTCACGATCGGTGCAGATGAAATCGAGCGCGACATCCCACGCTGAGGGCTCCAGCGCCTCGACCTGCTGCCACGCATAGCCGATTCCGACCAGCAGCGGCTCGCGCGGCCGCTCGCCCTCGCGCAGGAAGGCGAAACTGCGGTCGTAATAGCCGCCCCCGGTGCCGAGCCGGTTGCCGCGCCGATCGAAGGCCAGCAGCGGCAGCAGCACCAGTTCGACTGCCGCCGGTGCGAGGCACGCATCCAGCGCTACCTGCGGCTCCGGAATGCCGAAGCGGTTGGCTTCGATCGGATCGCCCACGCGCCAGGGTGCAAAGCGCAGCATGCGCCGATCGATGCGTGGCAGCAGCCAGGTGGCACCGCGGCGGGTGCAAGCCGTCGACGCGCGATGCAACAGCACTTCGCCGGCGCTTGCCCAGTAGCCGGCGATGCGCTGATCGGTGTGCCACTCGGCCAGTCCATCGAGCTGGTTGGCCAGCGCGTCGGCGGCGGCGATCCGCGCCGGTGGGTCGAGCGCGGCGCGGCGCGCTGCCATCTCGCTACGCAACGCGGATCGCACTGGATCGGTCATTGCCACGGTTCCGCTGCCGTAAACGACGCGCGGGCCCGAAGGCCCGCGCTGGAATGAATGCACCCCCCGCCACGCCGGTGTGGCACACGACGACCTTGATCCCTAGGATCAGGTGGGAGGGCTCGCGGGGCCTTGGGCTTTCCGCTCGTAGCGGACTTGCACGCCAGCCCCTGCACTGCCGTCCCGGGGTCGTTAAACAGGGCCAAGGCAATATGAAGCGTGACACTGTCGAACGCAGCAGAGAGGTGCAGCGGGAGCATAGCATCGGCTGTGCCAGCCGCGCGCTGCGATTCGCGCATATTTAGCGCTGTTGTCGCACTCATTCGTAAGCGTCGCGTCAACGCGACGGCGACAACGCGCCGTCCACGCCGGAGAACCGACGGAAACGGTCAGCGCGGTGCGAGCGCTGCGAGCACGCCGTCGAGCCGGCCCTTGAGCGCGGCGAGCTCCTGCTCCATCGCGCCGACCGATGAACTGGACGACTGCCGCTGTTGCAGCAGTTCGTGCGCGAGGTTGAGTGCGGCAAGCACCGCGATCCGATCGACCGTCGCATTGCGTGCTGCACTGCGCACATCGCGCATGCGGCCATCGAGGAATGCAGCGGCAGCGACCAGACCGGGGCGCTCTTCGGGCGTGCAGGCGACCAGATACTCGCGATCGAGTATGCCGATCGACACGGGTTGCGGTGCGGTGGTGTTCATCCGTTCTGCTCCAGCGATTTCAGGCGGTTGATCATCGCCTCGACCCGCGAGCGTGCCTGCTCGTTCTTGGCCAGCAGGTTCGCGCGCTCGGCCATCAGCTGTTCCTGGCTGGTGCGCAGGCTGCGGTTTTCCTCCGCCAGCCGCAGCGCCAGCGCAATCAGCTGGTCGACCTGGCGGAACACCTCGGTCAGTTGCTGCGGAGTGGATGCGCGTTCGGACATGGGTGGAAGCTAAGGCAGGAAGGTGGGCGGGTCAATCGATCGGCGAATGGCGAATGGCGAACAGGAAGCATGGGTGGGTGCCCGTTCGGTCAGGGTATCTGCACATTGCCACCCGCGTATTCGGCCGATTGTCCTGATCGCACCCTTTCCCGAACGCCGTACCTTGCTTCCTGTTTGCCATTCGCCATTCGCTGCTTTCCGGCCATTGCTCAAAAAACCTACCCGCGGCGCTGCGGGAACTCCCGCACGTCGCCCTTGTTCTCTGCTGCCGCCTTGCGGTCGAGCAGGAACTTGAACAGGCTGTCGGCATCGATCGGCAGCGATACGAAGTTGCCCTGCACCTCGTCGCAACGCTGTTCGCGCAGGTAGTCCAGCTGCTCCTGGGTCTCCACGCCCTCGGCGATCACGTCCAGGCCCAGCGAGTGGGCCATGGTGATGATGGTGGCGGTGATCGCCTCGTCGTCGGGGTCGGTGGTGATGTCGCCGACGAACTCCTTGTCGATCTTGAGGGTGTCGATCGGCAGGCGTTTCAGGTAGGCCAGCGACGAATAGCCGGTGCCGAAGTCGTCGATCGCCAGATTCACGCCCAACGACTTGATCTGGGTCAGCGTCGAGATCGACTGCTCTGCATTGGCCATGACCATGCTTTCGGTCAGTTCCAGCTCGATGCGATGCGCGGGCACGCGGAAATCCTCCAGCATCTGCCGCAGCGTGGTGTACAGCTCGCCGCGCAGCAGCTGCAGCATCGACACGTTGACCGCCATGGTGGTGGCATTGAGGCCTGCTTTCATCCAGCGCTGCACCTGCACGCAGGCCTCGCGGATCACCCATTCGCCGATCGGCACGATCAGCCCGGTTTCTTCAGCCAGCGGGATGAAGGTGACCGGCGAGACCCGGCCCAGCTCGGGGTTGCGCCAGCGCAGCAGCGCCTCCACCCCGGTGATGCGGTCGTCGACCAGCGACATCTTGGGCTGGTAGACCAGCGACAGCTCGCCGCGCTCGATCGCCTTGTGCAGGTGGCTGACCATGCTCGCGCGCATTCGCGCGTGCGCGTCCATCGCCTCGGTGTAGGTCTGGAAGGTGTTGCGGCCCTTGTCCTTGGCCTGGTACATCGCGGTGTCGGCGTACTTGAGCAGATCGGTCGGGACCTGTCCGTGGTCGGGATAGATGCTGATGCCGATCGACGGCGAGATCACGATCTCGTTGCGGCCGTCGATATCGAGCGGGATCACGAATCCCTCCAGCAGTTTGAGCGCCACGCGCTCTGCCTGCTCGGTGTCGGCGAGGTCTTCGATGACCACCGTGAACTCATCGCCGCCAAGGCGGGCGACGGTATCGGAGTCGCGCACGGTGGACTGGATGCGCGCAGCTGCGGCCTTGAGCAGGCGGTCGCCGGCGGCGTGGCCCATCGAATCGTTGACGTGCTTGAAGCGATCGAGATCGAGAAACAATACCGCCACTTTCGAGCCGTGCCGGCGCGCGCGGATCATCGCGTGCGCGAGGCGTTCGCCCAGCAGGGTGCGGTTGGGAAGGCCGGTCAGGGTGTCGTAGTTGGCCAGATAGCGCAGCTCCTGCTCGGCGCGCTTGCGATCGGTGATATCGGTGAGCACGCCGACCCAATGGGTGCGTTGACCGGCGTCGTCGAGCACCTCGCTGAGCTCCAGCCAGCACAGGAACTCTTCGCCGTCCTTGCGACGCTGCCACAGCTCACCGCTCCAGTGCCCGCTCTGGCTGACCGCACGGCGCAATGCGTGATGGAAGTCCTCGCTGTGCTGTTCGCAGTTGAGCATGGCGCTGTCGTGCCCGGCTACCTCGGCCTGGGTGTAGCCGGTCATGCGGGTGAACGCGGGATTGATCGAGGCGAAACGGAACTCGAGGTCGGTGACGGTGACCGCTTCGGCCATGCTGCGGATCACTTCCTCGGCGATACGCCGCTCGCGTTCGGCCAGCCGCGTGAGGGTGACATCGCGTGCGGTACCGGCCACGCGCAAGGCGCGCCCATCGTCGTCGCGTTCCACGATGCGCCCGCGCGAGCGCACCCATACGTAGTCGCCGGCGGAAGTGCGCACCCGGTGCTCGGACTCGAACGAGTCGCGGCGCCCCGCCACATGTTCGGCGAGAATGCGTTCGACCCGTGCCCGATCGTCCGGATGCACCGCGTTGCGGCGCCAGTCGTCGGCACTGATCCGGTGCTCGGGCTCGAAGCCCAGCAGTCCGTCGGCGCCGATCCGGACCATTTCGTTGCAACGCAGATCGTAGTCCCAGAACTCGTCGCCCGAGCCCCAGATCGCGACCCGCAGTCGCTCTTCGCGCTCGCGCAGTTCGCGGGTGTGCAGGCGCTCGCGCTGGGTACGCCGCCGCCAGCTCAGTACCGGCAGGCCGATCAGGGCCAGTGCAAGCGCGCCGTAGAGCACCTGTGCCGGCACGCTCATCCACCACGCCGGCGCCACGGCGATCTGCAGGCTCGCCTGCGCGGGGCTCAGCACGCCATCGCGGTTTCTGCCGCGAACGCGCAGCGTGTACTCGCCCGGATCTAGGTTGGTGAAGGTGATCTCGTTGCGTACGCCGAGCGCGAACCAGCGCTCGTCGAAGCCTTCGAGCCGATACTCGAAGCGGTTGCGCGAGGGTGCGGCGAAGTCGAGTGCGGCAACCGTGAAGCCGACGATACGTTGGTCGTGGCTCAGCTCGACCCGCTTGAAGTCCGCAGGCGACAGCACCGGTCGCCAGTCGCCGCCGATCTGCCAGCCGGTGATGGCGACCGGCGGTGCGAAGTCGCTGCCGGCCAGACGATCTGGTGCAAACAGGTTGATGCCCTGCGAGCCGCCGAATGCGAGGCGCCCGTCGGCCAGTGCGGTGTGCGCTCCGCCATTGAACTCGAGGCCCTGCAGTCCTTCTTCGAGTGCATAGCGCCGGAAACGGCCGTTGGCAGGTTCGAAGCGCACGATGCCGCGATTGGTCGCCAGCCAGAGGTTTCCGCGGATATCTTCCTGGATGCCGTAAACGGTGGAACCGGGCAGGCCGTCGGAGGTCAGGTAGCGGCGGAACAGCGCACCGTTGGGCGTGAGTTCCTGCAGCCGACTCAACCCATCGTGGCTGCCGAACCACAGCGTGCCATCGGCCGACTCGTGGATCGCGCGAATCAGATCACCGGCCGGTGTATCGCGCGCTGCTGCCGCTTTCGGCAGTCGGCGCATGCTGCCGTTGGCGGGGTCGAGCAGGTTCAGGCCATCGATGGTGCCGATCCAGATTCGTCCGGCACGATCCTCGTGCAGGCTCAGCACGCTGTCGTGCCACAAA
>JBBSDI010000166.1:0-8067 GCA_038249585.1 Lysobacterales bacterium
CGCGCCGGATCTCGGCGATGGTGAGTGAGGATATAAACAGATCTTCATCGGCCCGCTCGCCCATCCACGCCAGCAGTCGTTCCGGCGGAGCCGGCTTGGAAATGTTGCTGATGATGTTGGTGTCGAGAAGGTATTTGCTCACAGCTTAACCACACGACCGGCCTCGATCGCGCGCTCGGGCACGACCTTGGCGCCAACCAGCGGCGATCGTCGGAGTGCCAGGAGGATTCCGCCCTTGGGCGGCGGTTTTGCGCCGAGGGAGCCGGCGACGGCAGCCCGCAATCGCGACGATTGCAGCCCGTCCTCGGCCAGTCGTTTTGCCACCGCGCGAATCAACGCGCGATCGGAATCGCGTGCAAGGACCTCAAAGCGCGCCATGCCGGACGCAGTCAACCGACTCGGATAGTTTCTGGTCGCGCGTTTCTGGGATGAATCAGCCAACCTTGAGGGCGGCGGCGCCCAGTCAAGCGTGTGCTCGGCGCGGGCTTGAATGGGTTGGTCATCTGGAACTCGCACCGCGAGACATTCGCGGCAATCGCAAACCGACTTTGCGCGGGCGTCGATCCATCGGCGCCCGGCGCGATGTGCGGTCAGTTGCAGGTGCTGTCGCAGGTCGGCAACGCCTTTGCGCCGATGCCGGTGAGGTTCACATCGTCGAGCCAGAATCCGACATTCGCGGTGTTCTGGTCGGATACGAAGCGGAAGCGGAACTGCAGCTGGCTGCCGTTGAATGCGCCCAGCGGCACGGTCGCGGTGCGCCACGTGGTTTGGGTGCCCGACCACGCGGGCCGCGAGGGACCCACGGCGGTATTGTTGAACAGCGGGCCATCGTAGGCCACGCTGCTGTTGCTGCCGATGTCGGTCCACGCACCCGGCGTGCCGTCCACGCCGGCGCGCGTGCGTGCCTCAAGCACCACGCCGTCCCAGCGCTGGGTCGTATCGCCCTCGGTGTCGTAGCGCAGCGCAAACGACATCCCGGCGGTCCCGCTGGTGACATCCAGCCACGGCGAGGTCAACAGCTTTTCCGAGTAGCCGTTGGTGTTGGCTGCGAAGTAGCTGAAGGTGCCGGTGTTGGCTTGCGTGTTCACGCGCTGCCAGGTGTCGGGGCCGATGTTGCTGCTTGCCGAGAGCAGGCTGCTCGCGGCTTCCGCACCATCGACCAGGCTGGTGGTATTGGCGCGGTTCTGGTCCAGGCCGTAGACGCGCGATGCGCTCGCCGTCGAGCTGTTGACGGTGGCGGCCACGGTGAAGCTGGCCGGCGCCGGGCAAGTGCCCGCCGCAGTGCCCGCCGCCATCGCCACCGCGAAGTTGACCGTAACCGATGCACGCGCGGCCAGCGAAGGCAGCACCTGCGGCGCTGCACTGACTGCGGCATTGCTGCTGTTCAACGCGACCGAGATGCTGCCCAACGCCTGATTGCTCAGATTGCGCAGCACCACCGGAATGGTCGCCGACTCGCCCTGGTCGAGCTCGCCATCGCTGTCGCAGCCGGTGTCGTTGCGCAGATCGCGCAGCGTCAGCCTGAGCGGCGAGCGGGTCGCCTTGAAGTTGCTGCGTCCGTAGACCGAGATGTAGATGTCGTTGTTGGCGATCGCGATCCCGGTGACGCGTGTGTACGGCACACCGATGTCGAAGCGCGCCCAGTTCGGCGTGCCGCCGCCGGTGCGCGCGCCGTACCACAAGCCCAGCTCGCTGCCGACAATCAGGTCCGTGCTGCTGCCCGGCACCTGTGCGATGGCCAGCATCGGGATTGCAGGCAGGATGCCGTGGATCGAGGTCCAGGTCGAACCACCATTGATGGTTTCCCACACGCGATTGCCGCCGTAGTCGGCGAGCACCACGTAGAGGCGCTGCGCATCCGTGCGGTCGACCAGAATCTGCGAGATGTCGTTGCCGGGCGGCAGATTGCCCTGGATGCTGGCCACCGTGTTGGTGGTGCCCAATCCACTGATGCGCACGATCTGGCCGTTGGTGGATCCGGCGTAGGCGACCGTGCCATCGACAGGCGAGATCGTCACCGCATTGGTGAATGCCCCGAAACTGGCCGGCATGATGATCTGGACCCAGGTCGACCCGCCGAGCTGGCGCGCGTTCGCGCTGAACTGCACGCCGGCCACTCCGACCGCAAGCCGATTGCCGTTGTTGGGATCGACCGCAATGGGTGCATAGAACAGCGAATTCGCGCCGCTGCCGGCCACCGCCAAAGGCAGATCGAGGGTGGAGTTGCCGCCGTCGCCGCTGCCGAAGAAAGCGCCACCCGGATTGGAGCTGTAGAAGAAATTGCTGTCCTGCTGGTCGGCAGCGGTGATGCCGCCGTCGCCACCACGCCACTCCAGCCACACACCCTGGTCGGAGCCGATGAACAGATGCGAGCCGTTGTCCTGGGTCCCGGTGACCACGCGGCCATTGGGCGAGACCGAGATGTTGTTCGGCATCGATGCATTGAGTCCGAAGTTCAGCTCCCGATAGGTCACGCCTGCATCGGTGCTGTACTGCACGCCGCCATCGGACACGGTATAGATCGTGTTCGGCGCGCCGGGCGCAAACACGTAACCGTGGTGGTCGGCGTGCACGTAGTTGCGGATCTGCCCCGCTGACGGGTTCCAGAACGTGTTCTTGGTGATCGTCGCACCGGCGTCGCTGGACACGAACTGGTCTATCGCGCCCAGGTACACGCGGTTGGCATTATTCGGCGCCACCGCGGTGACCAGATCGTAGGAACCCTGGCGCTCGATGAACGGCGCGGTTGATGCAGTCTGGCTCCAGGTGAGTCCGGCATCCGCGCTGCGCCACAGGCCGCGGGTGGTGTCGGTAACAGTCGACCATGCGAGATACACCACGCCGCCAGGGCCCCAACCCAGTTCACCGCGTTCGATGTTGGATTCCGGCTGGCCATCGGCCGCGCTGAGCTGCACCCACGACGCGCCGCCATCGGTGGAGCGAACGACGTAGTTGGTCAACACCAGCGGACCGCTGATCGATGATTGAACCGAAGGCACCGCCGCTGGCGGCTCGAAGCCATCGCGGAAAATCACCCCAGGCACAACTCCGTTGAGCGCTGCCTTGATCACATTGGCATCGGCCAGCGAGATCATCATCGCCGGGATGCTGAAGGTTCCCGTTCCCGCGCCGGCGAACGGCGGCTCGGCAATGTTTTGCGCGATCACGACATACAGCGCACCGGCCGCCTGCGCGTTGGTGACCTTGACCGTGAACGCGCAACTGCCGCGATCGATGAGCACCGCGCGGCCGCTCAACGATCCCGCGGCCAGTGCTTCGCAACCGTCGGAAGTCACACCGGCGCCATCGTTGACCAGCACCAGCGGTGCATTGATCGGGTTCAGCGGCGTGGTGGGTCCGAATCCCATCTGCACCCCCTGGATTGCGGGCAGGCCCTCGATCTGGACCTGCGGAATGGGTCCACGCCCACCGGCGCTGCCCACATGCACGGCGAGCAGCCGTTGCGCATTCGACGGATCGCGCTTGACGTCGGTGTAGCCGAAGGCATCGACCCGGAAGTCGGTCGCCACACGGGTCCAGATCGCACCGAGATCGATCGAGTGCCACAGCCCACTGCGCGTTGCGGCGATGATGATGTCGCTGCCTGGAATCATCGCCAGACGATTCACATAGTGGAAGTTCGGATTGTCGGTCGCGATGAGCTGGGTCCAGCTGTCGCCGAAATCATTGCTCACGAACACGCCGGCGCCCCGCACCGCATCGCCGTTGAAGAATCCCTCGCCGGTGCCGATGAATACGCGATTGTTGTCGTCGGGGTCTTGAATCATCGAGCCGATCGCAAGGTTGGCGATGAAATCGCCCACCGGACGCCAGCTCGAACCGTTGTCGTCCGAGCGCCACAGGCCGCCGGAAACACTGGAGAACAGCAGGCGACCCGGCACCGTCGGGTGCACGATCAGCCCACGCGAGCGGCCACCGAAATTACCCGGTCCCAACTCTTCGAATCCCCAAGCGGGCAGACTGGCGCCAGCGCCGCGCTGCAGGACTTGTTGATTGACGCGCAGGTTCACCTGGGCCGGCGAAAGCGCGCCCGTGCCATCCAGACGTTCGCGCCACATGGCCAGGAACGCCTCCATGCCTTCGTAGCGCCCATGGCGCTCCTCGCCCTCTGTAGCGGGATAGCCGGGTTTCACGGCGCTGCGCGTGCCGCTTGCCTGCCACGCGAAGAACCCACCGGCTGCAAACAAGGCCACCAGACCCACCGAAACCATCGTCAACTTGCGCATAAACCACCCTCCCGAGGCGCCAAATGCTGGTCGCGGATGATACTCAGATGTGCCGCGCGCGGACGCGTGCCACCCGGCGCGCGCCGAATCGACATGCGCAGAGCGTCAGCACTCGGGGACCTGTGAACCATGTTTCCGCACCCCGCGCTGATTCGGTGCGCGTATGCATCGTGGCGAATGTCGCATGCAGTGCAAGGCGGGGCTTTGCCCTCGCATCGCGGTGTCGCAAGCCCCTCTCGATCTGTGATGGCTGGCCGCGGTGCCGCACCCGTCGATGCGATTCAAGGGTGTTTCGATCGCCAGACCATGTCATTTGACGCGCGCACCCAACGGATCGACACTCTTCCGGCTCAATCCCACCGGAGTTGGTCATGACGCACCACTGGAAGCTGCTCTCGCTGTCGATTGCTCTGACGTTGTCGACGCATGGCATGGCGCAGGGAACGCCCAATGCCGTTGCGCTCCGGGCACCTGATGCGCAGACCCTGTCGGCGGCGGTCGGCCCACAATGGCTGGCGCTGCGCGGCGGGGTCATCGATCCGCAGGCGCAGCGCCTGTCCACGTCGCTGACCGCGCTCGACGCGCGGCGCGACGCACGGATCGCTGTCGTGCAGTTCGACGGCGATGGTGCGGGGCTGCGCGAGAAGCTGGCCGGACTTGGGGTCGAGATCGTCGGCTTCCTGCCCAATCAGGCCTACGTGGTGCGTCACGGCCGCGTTACGCCCGCGCAGCTGCAGACCCTGGCTGGTGTCCGGTGGGCCGGCGCCTACGAGGCCACATGGAAGGTGCAGCCCTCGCTGCTTGCAGTGCCCCACGGCGGCGCAGGCATCACGCTCGAGATCGAAGGTTTTGCCGGCGAGTCCGCCTCGCGCATCGCCCGCGCACTGCGCAAGAGGGTTCCGGGCGTTGCGCTGCAACTGGCGCGCGAGGATGCGCGTTCACCACGAATCCGGATCAGCGCACCTGCCGATCAGGCGCACCAGCTGGTAATCGCGGCGGCGACGCTCGACGGCGTGGCATGGGTCGGCGCCTATGTCGAACCGCGCTTGCACAACGATGAGTCGATCGGGCCGATGCAGGCCAACGCCGCAATCGGTACCCCGATCTGGGATCGCGACATCACCGGTGCCGGCCAGATTGTCGCGATCTCCGACTCCGGACTGGACCGCAACGAATCGTGGTTCACCCGCTACGACAACGGCAGCGGTGTGGTGAACATGCTCACCGACGCCGACAGTCCGGTGCCGCCAGCCGTTGGCGCGACCTTTCCAACCCGCAAGGTGTATGGGTACTGGGTACAACCCGGTGCGACGGGCTACGACAACAACGCCGACTGCGGCGAGGGCCCAACGGGATACCATGGCACTCACGTGGTTGGAACAGTCGCCGGCGATCGCGGTACCACCGCCACGCCCACCGATCCCGCACATGATGCCGGCGGCGACGACGGCATGGCTCCGAACGCGCAGATCCTGTTCCAGGACATCGGCAACGACACCACCGGGTGTCTATCGGGGTTGAGCAATCTGCGCGCGACCATCGCACAGGCATCCGCTGGGGGCGCCCATCTGTCCAACAACAGCTGGGGCGCTCCCTCAGCTGGCGCGTATGCCGGCAACGACGTCGATGTCGACGCCGCTACGTGGGAAGCACAGGATCTGGTGTTCGTGGTCTCGGCCGGCAACGATGGTCCGGGTGCGACGAGCATCGGGTCGCCGGGCAACGCGAAGAATGCACTGACGGTCGGCGCCACTGGACATGGCAACTCGATCAATATCGCCGGATTCTCCAGTCGCGGACCGACGCAGGACCAACGCATCAAGCCCGACATCGTGGGTCCGGGCTCGGCCATCGTGTCTGCGGCCGGCAACTCCAACGACAGCCCGCTGGAGCAAGTGGGTACGACGCGAACCCTCAGCGGCACCTCGATGTCGGCGCCAACCGTCACCGGTTCGGCAGCACTGCTGCGTCAATACTTCGAAGACGGCTGGTACCCGCGCGGTGCGCGCACAGCGTCCGATCGGGTCGATCCGAACGGGGCGTTGACCAAGGCACTGTTGCTCAACGGCACCGCGGTGCTCGGCACGTGGCCATCCAACACCTTCGGCTGGGGCCGTCTCTGGATCGAGAGCAATCTGTACTTCAATGCCGGAGTCGGCGGTGGCGCGGGCGATACGCGACGCACGCGCTTCTGGGAGCGCGAACGTGTCGCCGGCATCGCGGCCGGCGAGCAGCACACTTACACGTTGCAATCGGTCGGATCAGGCGAAGAGCTGCGGGTAAGCCTCGCATGGTTTGACCCCGAGGGTGGACTGGGGGCTGCAATCTCGCTGGTCAACAATCTCGATCTGGAAGTGGTCGCACCGAACGGAACCGACGTGTATCGCGGCAACGTGTTCGTGGCCGGTGCGTCGTCGCCGAACACCGGCACGGCCGATGCGCGCAATACGGTCGAGCAGGTACGGATCACCGCGCCAGCCGCCGGCACCTACCAGCTCCGAGTGCGCGGAGCGGCGGTGCCGGGCAACGGTCGCGAGTTCAGCACACGGCAAGGCTATGCGTTGGTCGCATCCGGCAATTTCGGCTTGCCCGACGCGCCTGCCGCCGCCGCGCCGACCAATTTGACGGTGGCCAGCAACGGCGTCGCGGGCGTCGGTATCGGCTACACCGGCGCCAGCACACAGGGGTTCCAGCTGTACCGCGCCGATGGAACCTGCGGCACGGCCGACAACGGCGATTTCCGATTGATCGCGAGCGCGGCGGGCAGCGCGGTACTCGATGACTTCACCCAGGGCGGTTACAACTATGCCTACAAGGTGCGTGCGATCGCGAACGACGTGGAAGGCACCGCCTCATCGTGCGTCGACGTGCTTTCGGCAGACAGCTGCACGCGGCGTCCGAGCTTCGACGGTGCAAGCGCGGTGCGCGATTTCAGCAACAGCAGCTGCTCGGTGCAGTTGGGCTGGCCAACGGGCAGCTCCAATTGCCCGACGGCGGCCGGTGTGAGCTACCGCGTGGAGCGCGACGCATCACCGTATTTCAGCGCGCCAACCGTTATCGCGGCCGCGGCGAGCGGTACCAGCTTCACCGACTCCGCGGTCGTTGGTGGTACGCCGTACTACTACCGTGTTACCGCCGTCGATGCGATCGGCAACCTCAGCACACCGAGCAGCGTGCTGAACGCAACACCGGTCGGGCCGGATGGCGCAAGCGGTGGCTTGTTCGACGACGTCGATGACAACACCTACATGTCGATGCAGCGACCCTGGCAAATCACCAATACGCGCGCGTCCAATGGCACGTTGAGCTATCACAACGCGGCCGACGGTCAGACCTACGCACCCGACACCTGCGCGGCGATCACCACCATCCCCGTACGCGTACCGGCAAACGGGGGGCTCAGTTACAAGGCGCGGTTCGATCTCGAGCTCAACTGGGATGGCGTGGTGGTCGAGATCTCGACCAACGGTGGGTCCAGCTGGTCCGATCTTCCGCCGACCGGCGGCTATCCGTCCACCTTGAGCCAGACCCAGAACCCGCCGGTCAACGCCTGTGGTTATCCGGCGACCCAGGGCGCTTTCACCGGCACCAGCGGCGGAGTCTTCAATAACTACACCTCGAATCTGGCAGCCTTCGCCGGCCAAACCGTGCTGTTGCGCTGGCGTTTCACCTCCGATCCGGGATCGGAGGAGGAGGGTTTCTACCTCGATGAGGTCAGCCTGCCGCAGACCGTTCCGGTTGGCACGCTGATGATCAGCGGCTTCGAGGACAACGATGTGGGCTCGGTGCCGCCACCGCCGGTGGACTGCAACTAAGCTGC